>JAFAYN010000600.1 GCA_019240375.1 Gemmatimonadota bacterium | reverse complement strand
CGCCGTCACGATTACCGAATCGGTGGACGTCCACGTCGACGCGATGGGCGCCGGCAGCGCCTTCCGGATCTTCATGGCCGACTCTTACGGAAACGGGGGGTTCGTCTCCAGTAGCTCCGTCACCTGGGGCGAAGCCAACCCGCCCGCCGTGGAGAACATGAACCCGAACAAACGGATCCCCTTCATCGCGATCACCGGAACATGACCATGCACCCGTTTCACCCCAGGAGCTTCGCCGACGCCATGCGCGAGGCCGAGGTCCGCGCGGCCGACCTGGGCCCGCCCCCCTCCGACAGCTCCGCCGCACCGGCGCCCGGGGACTACGACCGGGAATGGGTCGTCTGCCGCTGCGGCCGGCTGGCCCCCGCCTTCGAGCTGGTCGACGTCAGCGACATCGAGGAAGTCACGGGCACGTACGCGTGCTGCGGCTGCCGCGGTAACGCCTTTCGCACGGGAGCGATCTCCCGGAGCGAGTTCGCCCGGAAGCTCGGCGCGCCCGACGATACGGTCGCCTGCCTGCGTCGAGCGGAACTGCGCCATACGCCCCCCAATACATCACCAGCACAGGAGAAGAAGAATGCCCACACGTCCTGAGAAGACTCCCAAGGAGCTGCTCGTGGAGATGCGCAGGGCGGAAGTGGCCCTGGCCGAGACGCAGCGCCACCTCGAGACCACGGAGGCCGACGGCCGCCCGCGCACTGGCGGCGAGAGCGTCACGGAGCTGAGAAGCCGTGCCGCCGCCGCACAGACCTCCCTGGAAGAAGCCACCGCCGCTTTCGAAGCCGGGCGCCAGGCCTGGGAGGCCTTCCACGCGGAGGAAGAAGAGGAGCAGCGCAGGGCCGACGCGTCGAGGACAGCCCGCCATCAGGCGCAACCGGCGAGGTAAGCATGGCCCAGAAGCTCAGCTTCCATTGCGACTGCTGCGGATGCCGAATCGACGAGAACGAGGACTGCCCGCTGGTCGCCTACCTGGTGGTAGGACGTATCGGTGGGGACGGCGGGGTCCGGTTCTACGAGGAGGAACTCCCCCCCTTTGTCGAAGCGCTGATGCAGCACCCCGTGTGGCGCCGGGATTACTGCGTGAGCTGCTTCGGAGAGCAGATGCAGGCCGCTCCGGCGGAGGTGGACGCCCTGGTAGACAAGGCGGTGCGCGAGCACGGTCTTCCCCACGATGCCGCGGAAAGGATCCGCGCACGCAGCCGCCATGGTCACGGCGGCGACATGGCGCACAGCCATTAACCAACCACTCCATACAAGGAGAGCATCAGCATGTCGGCAATGAGCGATTACACCGAGCAGAACCTCCTCAAGCTCATGTTCCGCGCCACGGCGTTCGCACCCCCCGCCACGTACGTGGCGCTGTTCACCAGTGACCCCTCCGAGACGGGGAGCGGCACCGAAGTCACCGGCGGCGCGTACGCGCGTCAGCGCGTCTTCAATGACGGGACCACACAACCGTACTGGTCCGCCCCGGAGACGGAGGCTGGCGGTGGACACCAGGTGCGCAACGTCCAGGTCATCACCTTCCCCGACGCCACCGCTGACTGGGGGAACGTCGGATGGATCGGTGTATTCGACGCGGCAACCGGGGGGAACATGCTCTTCGGCGGCGCTCTGACGGCCGCCAAGACCATCCAGACCGGTGACGTGTTCCGCTTCAAGGCTGACGACCTCAAGGTCCAGCTCCGATAGGACAGCCGCGGACGCGCCGGAACTTCCGGCGTGTCCGCGATGCAGAGCGCTCACAGGCAGGTCACGTCCGCGTTCACTGCGCGCACGCATGGCGCGGCCGACACACCCCGATGGGATGTGGTGCCGCGCAACCATCGAATCCTTCCACGTTCGAGATACAAATGGCTACCTGGGTTCCCAAGGTGGATGCGCGTCCGCAGGGTGCGGAGGTGGATCTCACCGAGGTGCATCGCATCGTACGATACTCCAATGTACCGCCGTTCACAGTGCAGTTGTCTGAGGTCCCACTTGAGGGGAGCGTGGTGATCCCGGGTTTCACCGAGGTCACCACCGGCCCTCTTTGGGAGGAGCGCTTTCGGGTGCATTACGCACGCGACCGGCTGCCCGGGAGGATCGAGTTCTCCCCAGACGCCGAGTATGCGACCGTCAACATCAGCTACAAGGGTATGGGCTCGCCCATCATGGCGAGTGACATCAACACCCTGCAGACGAACAAGCTGGATAGCGCGTTCACCACAATCGCGGATGAATTCGGGCAAGTCGTACTCACGGCGAATGGGGCGAGCACGCTCCGGGTTGCTCCCGAAGACGGGCTCTCCATCCGCTTCGACCAGTGGACGAACACCCTTTTCATCGGAAATAGCGGGGCGCCACGTCCATGGTGGCCGACCGACCTGCCGGACTGCGTGCTCTGGCTGGATGCGGAGCGGATCGGGCTGAACGACGGCGTCGAGATTACTCAGTGGAATGATCGGAGCCAGCTCCGCTCCGCCGCAGTCAGCTCGGCCCCCCCCCGTCCCACGCTCAAGCGTGGTGTGCGCAACGGGCGGGCCGCGGTGCGATTCTCTGCAGGGGCCGTTCTCTCTACCAACCCCGGTTGGTCAGGAGGTGGACTGACGATCTTCGCCGTCGCTTCCCGCCTCAGTTCCACCGCGGGGTGGCAGTACCTGATCGGGCAGGATCGGAGCATGGCGATTGGTGCTTATGGCCCTGAAATGGCCACCCGGTACGGTGACGGCTCCGAGTGGACGGGGGGTGGCTCCTATGGAGCCGATGCTCCCTTGGAAACGAACAAGTTCCACCTTATGAGCGTGGTGTACGACGGAAGCACCGAAAGATCGTACCTGGACGTGCAGCTCGTGGCATCCCGTCCCGCCTCCATGGCCGGATTCTGGAATCCGCAAATCGGTGCAGGCCCTGACGGAACAAACGGCTGGGACGGGTACCTGGCCGAGCTTCTGGTCTACCACGGCGCACTCGACAGCGCCTCACGTAGACAGGTGGAGGATTACCTGATCGACAAGTACGCCCTTTCCGCCCCGGCCCGGTTCTCTCCGTTCCGAGACATCGAGCAGCCGGTCTCGTGGTTCGACGCGGGCACCCTCCCGCTCCTGGATGGTGAGACCGTCTCGACGTGGGGAGACCGACGTTCGGCCAGCCGGAGCCTCGTGCAGAGTGAACCCACACAGCAGCCCGTCTACCGCGCCGGGGTGGCGAACGGGAGGCACGCGGTGCGCTTCGACGGTGTGGACGACGTGCTGACGCTGGCCAGCGAATTGAGCGCCCGCCACGTTTTCGTGGTTCTCGGGAACCACGTTCCCAACGGCTCTTCGCAGTCCGTGTTCGGCGCGATCAGCGACGACCAGGGCTTCGACATCGCCTCCACCCTGGACTCCGCGGGTCGTACCATCCAGACGTTCCGCTTCAGGTCCGGGCTCTCGGTTCCACTCCAGGGGCATGTCCTGGCGCCGACCTCGGGCTTCAGCATCCTCCATGTAGCCGCGGACGAGACGGAGATGAGCCTGTCGCTCAACGGCGTTCTCGACCTGACCACCCCCTACGAATCCACGTACGTCCTTGGACAGATCGGGGGGCGCGGGACGCCGGTCAACCAGTTCCTCCAGGCCGACGTGGCGGAGATCGTGATCTTCGACACGGACCTTTCGGTGGAGGACCGGAAGACCGTCGAGCAATACCTGGCGGACAAGTACAGGATCGAGGTGCACCACGACGTACCCGCCGACGTACCCGGCACCAGGCTCTGGCTGGATGGCGGCACCCTGTCGCCATCCAGCCCCGTCGCATCCTGGGCCGACCAGAGTCAGCGTGGAAATCACGTGGTTC
>JAFAYN010000591.1 GCA_019240375.1 Gemmatimonadota bacterium | reverse complement strand
AAGGCGCTCACCGACAACCGGCGCGCCGCCACCTGGACCAAGATGATCCGTGAGATCACCGTCGCGGCCAAGGCCGGCGGCGGGGACCCGGGTGGGAATCCGCGGCTGCGCCTGGCGATCGACACGGCGCGCGGCGCGAACATGCCCAACGAGAACATCGACCGCGCCATCAAGAAGGGGACGGGCGAGCTCGAAGGGGTGAACTACGAGGAGATCACCTACGAGGCGTACGGCCCCGGCGGCGTGGCGATCATGATCGACGCGCTGACCGACAACGGGAACCGTACCGTGGCCGACATCCGCAAGTGGCTGTCCCGCAACGGCGGCAACCTGGGGACCACCGGCTCGGTGGCCTGGATGTTCGACCGGCGCGGGCAGATCACCCTCGACGCCGAGCGCTACGACGAGGGCGCGGTGATGGAGGCGGCGCTGGAGGCCGGCGCGCTCGACATGCAGGTGGAGGAGGGGAGCTACACCATCCTCACCGAGATCGGCGACTTCCACGCGGTGCAGGACGCCCTGCGGACCGCGAACTTCGAGTGGGAGGAGGCCGAGCTGGCGATGGTCCCCAAGACCTCCGTCAAGGTCGAGGGCGCCGACGCCGAGAAGCTGCTCAAGCTGATCGACCTGCTGGAAGAGATGGACGACGTGCAGAAGGTGTACAGCAACGCCGATGTCGACGAGGAAGCGCTCGCTTCCGTCTCGTAGTCGGTCCCTCGCCCACGTCCTTTCCACGTACCCCCTCCCCAACTCGGCGGAGGGGGATTACGTTTGTGGGAACCGAAGGAAACGCGAACCCCGCAACCCCGCCGCCCCACCGGATGGTCCTTGCTGCCGGCGCCCCGTCCATACTACCGTCCTCCACCACCTCCACCCGCACGGGTGACTTGATCGTACTCGGAGTCGATCCCGGGACCGCAGTGACCGGCTACGGCGTCGTCGTGCGCGACGGGGCCGGGGTGGTGACATTGCGCGAGTGCGGGGTGATCCGGACCCAGAGCCGGGCGCCCCTTCCCGAGCGGCTGCGCGACATCTACGAGGGAGTGGTGGAGGTGATGGAGCGGCACTCGCCGGGGGCGGTGGCGGTGGAAGGGGTCTTCTACGGCAAGAACCCGCGCACCGCGGTGGTGCTGGGGCACGCGCGCGGGGCCATCCTCCTGGCGGCGGCGCTCCGGCAGCTGGACGTGGCCGAGTACCCCCCGGCCGAGGTCAAGAGCGCCATCGTGGGGACCGGCCGGGCAACCAAGGACCAGGTGGGCTTCATGGTGGCGAAGCTGCTCAAGCTGCGCGAGCCGCCCAAGCCCAACGACGCGGCCGACGGGGTGGCGGTGGCGCTCTGCCACTGCTTCCGCGGGGTGGGCGCCGCCGCCCGCCCGCCGATGCGCTTCTCGCTGCGCATGCTCGCCGAAGCCAGGGGGGCGCTGTGATCTCGCGGATCCGCGGAACGCTGCTGCTGCGCGAGCTGAACCGGGCCGAGGTGATGACCCCTGGCGGCGTCGCGTACGACATCGAGATCCCCACCAGCGTCTTCGAGCGCCTCCCCCGCGTGGGCGAGGAGGTGGAGCTGCGCACCCTGCAGGTGATCCGCGAGGACGCCTCCCTCCTGTTCGGCTTCCTGGAAGACAACGAGCGTGCCCTCTTCGCCCGGCTGATCGCGGCGACCGGAGTGGGCCCCAAGCTCGCCATCGCGCTCCTGTCCGCGCTCCCGGCGCCCTCGCTGGTGCGCGCCATCCGCGACCGCAACCTGGCCGTGCTCACCGGGGTGAGCGGGGTGGGGAAGAAGACCGCCGAGCGGCTGTCCGTGGAGCTGGCGGGGAAGCTGGACGACCTGGCGTTCGCCTCGTCGGGGCTCGCCACGCAGGCGCCGGGGGTGGAGGAGGCGCTGCGCGCGCTGGTGGTGCTCGGCATCTCTCCGCTGGACGCGGAGAACGCCGTCCGCGCGGTGATCCAGGAGCAGGGGCAGCTCCCCGCGCAGGAGCTGATCCGCGCCGCGCTCGCCCGTCCCCGCTAGCCGCTCCTCCACCGTACTTCCGCGGACCGCTTTCCCCGAGCCGGGGTATCAACGGAGTCCGAAGAAAACCCGTAACTACCCGCACCGGCAGCCGTCATGTCCAAGCCCCAGCGGTCCGAGATCACCACCCCCGAGGCGCTTTCCGAGGAGGAGAGCACCGAGCTGAGCCTGCGCCCCCAGCGGCTCGCGGAGTTCATCGGCCAGCCCAAGGTCAAGGAGTCGCTAAAGATCGCCGTGGACGCGGCGCTCAACCGCAAGGAGCCCCTGGACCACGTCCTCCTGTTCGGCCCTCCGGGGCTGGGGAAGACCACGCTCGCCATGCTCCTGGCGCGGGAGATGGGGGTCAACATCAAGATCACCGCCGGTCCCGTGCTGGAAAAGCCGAGCGACCTGGTGCGCGAGCTGACTTCGCTGCGTGAGGGGGACATCCTCTTCATCGACGAGATCCACCGCATGCGCCCGGTGATCGAGGAGTTCCTGTACCCGGCCATGGAGGACTGCCGCATCGACGTGCGCCTCTCCGACGGGCCGCACGCGCAGATGATCTCCATGCCCGTCGAGCGCTTCACCCTGATCGGCG
>JAFAYN010000588.1 GCA_019240375.1 Gemmatimonadota bacterium | reverse complement strand
CCCGGTGGTCACCGAGGTGATGGACACCCGGCTGGTGGAGGAGATCGCCGAGCACGCCGACGTGCTGCAGGTGGGCGCCCGCAACATGCAGAACTTCGCCCTCCTCTCGGAGCTGGGGAAGGTGCAGCGCCCCATCCTGCTCAAGCGCGGGCTGTCGGCGACGCTCAAGGAGCTGCTGATGGCCGCCGAGTACATCATGGCGCAAGGGAACCGCGACGTGATCCTGTGCGAGCGCGGGATCCGCACCTACGAGACGGCCACCCGCAACACGCTGGACATCGGCGCCATCCCGGTGCTCAAGTCCGAGACGCACCTCCCGGTGATCGTGGACCCCAGCCATGCGGGCGGGCGGGTCGACCTGGTGGCCCCGCTCGCCTTCGCGGCCGTCGCCGCGGGCGCGGACGGGCTGATCGTGGAGGTGCACCCCTGCCCCGAGCAGGCGCTTTCGGACGGCGACCAGTCGCTCACCCCGCAGGCATTCGCGGAGATGATGCGGGCGCTCCGCCCCTTCGCCGCGGCGGCCGGGCGCACCCTCCCCGAGCCCCTTCCCGACGCGGCCCGCGAGGCCGCATGAAGGTGATCGCCGACACCGGCCCCGCGCTGGAGGAGCTGGCGCGGATCCGCACCGAGATCGAGCGGATCGACCAGGCCATCGTCCGCCTGGTGGCCGAGCGCGTGCAGCTCGCGCGGGAGGTGGGGGCGGCCAAGCGGGCGGCCGGGCTCCCCACGCTCGACCCGGCGCGCGAGGCCGCGGTGGTGCGCCGCGCCGGCGCCCTGGCGCGCGAGGCCGGCCTCCCCGACGAGGAGGTGCGGTACCTGTTCTGGCACGTGATCGGCCTCGCCAGGCGCGCACAGGCCGAAGACGCTTGACCGGGTTCCGCAGCGCCGCGGTGGTCGGTCTCGGGCTGATGGGGGGATCCCTGGCCCGGGAGCTGGCCGGCCGCGGCGTTCGCGTGCTGGGGGGCGACCGCGACCCGGGCACCGTCCGCGACGCGCTGCGCGACGGCGGGGTGCACGCGGCGCTCGGCCCCGCGCTGGAAGGGGTGGAGGAGGCCGAGGTGGTGGTGCTCGCCGTCCCCGTCTCCACCGCTCCGGAAGTGCTCGCCGCCCTCCTCCCCAGGCTGGGGTCGGCTCGGCTGGTGACCGACGTGGGGAGCACCAAGCGGGGGATCGCCGCCGCCGCCGAGGCGCTGGGGATCGGGGAGCGCTTCGTCGGCTCGCACCCCCTGGCGGGGGACCACACCTCCGGGTGGGCGGCCTCCCGCCCGGGGCTGTTCCGCGGCGCCCGCGTCTTCCTCACCCCCGGCCCCTCCACCGGGGCCGAGAGCCTGGCCCTGGCCCGGGAGCTGTGGACCGGGGTGGGCGGGCGCCCCGAGCTGACCACCCCGGAAGAGCACGACCGGCGGCTGGCCTGGACCAGCCACCTCCCGCAGGCCGCCTCCACCGCGCTGGCGCTGGCGCTCGACGGGGCGGGAATCCCGCGCGCCGAGCTGGGGCGCGGCGGGCGCGACGTCACCCGCCTGGCCGGGAGCTCGCCGGAGATGTGGGCCGCCATCGCCCTGGATAACGCCCCCGCCCTGGCCGCCGCGGCTGCGGCGCTGCACGACCGGCTGGCGGAGTTCCGCGACGCCCTGGCCCGCGGCGACGCCGACGCGCTGCGCGGCTTCTTCGCAGCCGGGCGCGAGTGGTCGCTGGCGGAGGGGCAAGCGCCTGGGGGAATGGAACTTGCCGCCGTGGCTCCTCCCTGCCCCGGGACGCCGGCGGGGCACGCCACGCCGAACCCAGGAGGGCACATGGAACGCAGCGAGAACGAAGAAGCGGGCGGCACCCCCGAGATCTCCCGCGAGCGCTCCCCGGAGGACGGGATGCAGGGCGTCGCCGAGGAGCGGGAGCGGATGGGAGGGTACGGCTACGACTCCCCGGCCGACCTGGCGGAGGCGGACCGCGAGGAGAAGCAGAGCGGCTCGTCAGCCGGGCGTTAGGCCCGTCCCGCCGCCGTCCGCGAGCGCCCCCGACCCCGGGGGCGCTTTCGTTTTCCGGCCGCGTTCGACCGGACCCGTGACTTACGGGCCGAAGCGCCCCATATTTAGGTTCCGGGTCGCTGGACCCGGAGCCGGCGAATCCCTCGCGCACCGCGCCATCCCGTTGCGTTTTTTGCCCTTTCAGCGCATCTTCCCCCGTTCGCAATGCGTGGATCCGCGCTGATCACCGGCGCCACCGGCTTCGTCGGGAGCCACCTCGTCGAGCGGCTCGCCGCCGGGGGGTGGCATTGTCGTGCCCTGGTGCGCCCCACCAGCGACACCGCCACGCTGGAGCGCTTCGGCGTCGAGCGCGCCGCCGGGAGCCTGGAGGACGCGGACTCGCTCCGGCGGGCGATGGGCGGCGTGGACGTGGTCTTCCACCTGGCCGCCGTCACCACCGCCCCCGACCAGGCCGGGTACTTCCGCGCCAACGCCGAGGGGACGCAGCGCGTGGTGGACGCCCTGCTCGCCGCGGAGCCCCGCCCCCGCCGCCTGGTGTACCTCAGCTCGTACGCGGCCTGCGGCCCGGCCCGGGGGAGCGCCCCGCGCCGCGCCGACGAGCCCCCCGAGCCGCTCACCGCCTACGGGCGGAGCAAGCTCGCCGGAGAGGCGCCGGTGCGCGACCTGGCGCGGCACGGGGTGGACGCGGTGATCCTACGGGCGCCTGCGGTGTATGGACCCGGCGACCGGGCCTTCCTCCCCTACTTCCGGCTGGTGAACCGCCGTCTCGCCCCCTCCCCTTCGGGGCCCGAGCGCCGCGTCCACCTCATCCACGTGGAAGACCTGGCGCGCGCCCTGGCGCGCGCGGCCGAGGTCGCCCCGGGAACCTACCCGGTGGCCGACCCGGTGGAGCACCGCTGGAGCGCGGTGGTGGAGCAGATCTCCCGCGCCCTCGGCAGGCGCCCCGTGACCGTCCCGCTCCCGCCCGCGCTGGTGCGGCTGGCCGGCGCGGCGGCGGAGCGGATGGGGGACCTCCTGGGAGGAGCCGGCGTCTTCAACCGGGAGAAAGCAGAGGAGCTGCTCGCCCCGGCCTGGGTCTGCGACCTGGCCGGGTCCGCGGCGCTCCTCCCGCCGTCCGAGGCGACGCCCCTGGAGCGGGGGATCGAGCGAACGGCCCAGTGGTACCGAACCAACGGATGGCTTTGATGGCAGCGACAGAGCAAGCGGTACGGAAGACGGTGGACATCTTCGAGAAGTGCGGCCGCTTCACCGCCGCGCAGGAGATGATCGACCGCGGGCTGTATCCCTACTTCCAGCCGATCGAGAGCTCGGAGGACACCGAGGTGGTGATCCGCGGCGAGCGCAAGATCATGGTGGGATCGAACAACTACCTGGGCCTCACGCACCACCCCGAAGTCCTGGAGCGTGCCAAGGAGGCCCTGTATCGATACGGCACCGGGTGCACCGGGAGCCGCTTCCTGAACGGGACGCTCGACCTGCACGAGGAGCTGGAGCACCGCCTGGCCCGCCTGATGGGGCAGAAGGCCGCGCTGGTGTTCAGCACCGGGTACCAGACCAACCTGGGGGTGATCTCCACCCTGGTGACCCGGGGGACGGTGGCGCTGCACGACCGGCTGAACCACGCCTCGCTGGTGGACGGCTCCCTCCTCGCCAACGGCGAGATGATCCGCTACCCGCACGCCGACATGGGGGCGCTGCGCCGGCTCCTGGAGGCGCACGCGGGGAAGGGCGTGCTGATCGTCACCGACGGGATCTTCTCGATGGAGGGGGACATCGCCCCGCTCCCCGAGGTGGTGGCGCTGGCGGAGGAGTTCGGCGCCCGGATCCTGGTGGACGACGCCCACTCGGTGGGGGTGCTGGGGGCGCAGGGCGGCGGCACGGCGCAGCACTTCGGGGTGGAGGACCGGGTGGACCTGACCATGGCCACCTTTTCCAAGTCGTTCGCCTCCATCGGCGGCGCCATCGCCGGGCCCGAGGAGGTGATCCACTACCTCAAGCACCACGCGCGCACCCTGATCTTCAGCGCCAGCATGCCCCCCTCGGCGGTGGCGACGGTGCTGGCCTGCCTGGACGTGATGGAGCGCGAGCCGGAGCGCCGCACCCACCTGTGGGACAACGCGGCCTACCTGCGCAACGGGCTCCAGTCGCTCGGCTTCGACACGGCCGAGTCGGAAACGCCGATCATCCCGGTCTCCACCGGGCACATGGAGCACACCTTCGTCTTCTGGAAGGCGCTCTTCGACGCGGGCGTGTTCACCAACCCGGTCCTCCCGCCCGCGGTGCCCGAGAGCGCATGCCGCCTGCGCACCTCGGTGATGGCCACGCACACGCGCGACCAGCTGGACCAGGTGCTCGACGCCTTCGCCGCGGTGGGGCGCAGGCTGGGGATCATCTCCTGACCGACGCCGCTCCGTTCTCCGCCCCTCCGGCCGTGCCGCCGGAGGGGCCTTTCTTCGCCCCGTGACCGTACCCGTCTTGACCACCCCCGCCGCCGCTCTCCGTGTCCGCGAGATCGCCCAGGGCGACTCGCTCCGCGCCTTCGTGGACCTGTCGTGGAAGGTGAACGCGCGCGACCCGCAGTGGGTCCCGCCGCTCCGCATGGTCTTCAACGCGCTGCTCGACCGGCGCAAGCACCCCTTCCACCAGCACGCCGACGTCGCTTACCTCGTCGCTGAGCGGGGCGGGGAAGCGGTGGGGCGGATCGCGGCGGTGGTCAACCACCGCTCCAACGAGTTCCACGGCGACCGGGTGGGGTTCTTCGGGCTCTTCGAGTCGGTGGACGACCCCGCGGTGGCCGGCGCCCTCCTGGACGCCGCGGCGGAGTGGCTGCGCGCGCGCGGGATGGAGACGATGCGCGGCCCCTTCAACCTCTCCACCAACG
>JAFAYN010000043.1 GCA_019240375.1 Gemmatimonadota bacterium | reverse complement strand
GAGCGGGTGGCGCTGATCGGCGCCAACGGGAGCGGCAAGTCCACGCTGATGCGCTCGCTGGTGGGGGACACGCGCCCGACCGGCGGCGTGGTCACCCTGGGCGCCGGGGTGAAGCTGGCGTACTACCGCCAGGACTTCACCCACCTCGATCCCAAGCGCCGGATCTGGGAGGAGGTGCTGGAAGCTTCCCCGATGCTGGGGATGCCCGCCCTGCGCGACCACCTGGCCCGCTTCCTGTTCACCCGCGACGACATCGAGTCGCGCGTCGGCGACCTGTCCGGTGGCGAGCAGGCGCGCGTGGCCCTGGCGAAGATCACCCTGCAGAAGGTCAACCTCCTCCTGCTGGACGAGCCCACCAACCACCTGGACATCGAGAGCCGGGAGGTGCTGGAGGATGCGCTGGAGAACTTCGACGGCACGGTGCTCCTGATCTCGCACGACCGCGCCCTGCTCTCCACGATCTCCACGCGCATCTGGAACCTGGCCGACGGCCGCATCGCCGACTTCAACGGCGGGTTCGACGAGTGGCAGGAGCGCGAAGCCGCGACCTCCCGCACCGAAGCGCCGCCCGTCCGCGCCGCCTCCACCGGGGCAACAGCGAAGGAACTGGCTCCCTCCGGCGCGCCGGGGCTGTCCAAGAACGAGCTGCAGCGCCGACAGAAGCTGCTGCAGAAGGTGGAGTCGCGCATCGCCGAGGTGGAGGGAATGATCGCGGAGATCGAAGCGAAGCTCGCCGACCCGTCGCTCTACGCTGCGGGCGCCGATCCGAAGCGCGCGCAGCAGCTCGCCGCCGAGCGTGACGAGGCCCAGGCGGAGCTGGCCAGGCTGTACGAGGAGTGGGAGCGCATGGGGGAGGAGCTGGCGGGGGTCTGAGCGGGCGTCCGCTTGCCAATTTATACTTAATGAGCAACGGAACGACGGGTTGGGCGAACCGAGTAAAGTCTCGGTTCGCCCGCTTCATCTTGTGGGGGCAGGTAAGGTACGGGGACTGCTGGCGTTTCCCATTACCTGTGAGTTTACTGGCAGGTGGTGTACCGCGTGAACTGGGTGGAGACTTCGTTGGGCGACAGGACGCGATTCAGGATCTGGAGTTCGTCCAGCTCCCCTGGCGAGCTAGAAATACTGAAGGCGTGCCGTCCGACAAGGAGTGGAGCTTCGTTGGAGAGGCTTCCTTGCCGATCGGTGGGATCTTTTGCCAGGCCGGCAGGGATCCCATCGAGATACCAACGAATCCCCTGCCGGGATGCACGCTGAACTGTGACCACGAGGAAGTGCCACTCTTCGTCCAGAATGGCCCATGCCGGGATCTCGGAATCATAATTGTACCATCCATTCCAGGGACCTCCGTCCGCCAACTGAATTAATGGTGAGCCGTCACGGATGACCAGGTGATAACCCCGGTAGGGATTCTGGACTCGCTTATCGAGAACCACGACCTCTCCGTAATTGTCACGTGACGGTATGCGCACCCAGAAGGCGATGGAGAAGTCCCCGGTTCCCAGGTTCTTGTCCGTACCGCCCTCTCCATACATGGAATCACCATTGAAGCGCATTCCACCCCTCGACTTCCCCTGAATGCGGCTGGACCCATGGAGCTGCAGGGCTGACTGCGGAGCTGCGTTGGCGAGGTCGAGAGCGCTACTCCCGGCTATCTCGTCGAATCTGTACCATGCGATCAGCCCCGACGGAGGAGGCATACACTTGATGGGTCGCGTCGGACTTCCATCACAACTGGACTGGAGCACCAGCATGGCTCCGACTGTCCATTTCAGGAGGCGTGACGTAATGGCGTGATGCTCACGTATAGACATGAAATAATTCCCGAAGATGAGAAAGGGAGGAGGGGTGCCGACGATTATCCACGTCGTGTCAGGGGTGCCAGGTTCATGCCTGGCCGTGGGGTATGAACGAAAAAGTGCCATTCTTTGCCGCATGTCATTGCGGAACATCGACATCGAGCGGTGCCCCCAGCGTCCAGTGAAGTGATCGGGCAGAACGGACCTGGGACATGGAAGGACCATCGTGAGGAGAGATTGGGACAATTTATCCCCACGGTTTCCCACTGTCGGGGAAGACCGGCACGATGATCGCGGCATCTATGGAACCTGCAGGATGGAATGCCGTCGGCGCGCCCATTGCGGAATGGGAGCCGTTCGTCGCACCTTCCGGTCGGCGGCGGGCAGCCCGGTGGCAGGCGGGACAGGAGGGACCCGCCCGAGGATCAGAAACCAGAAGTCAGGAGAGATCTCATTTCCACCAAGCTGATCGAGCTGGAAGTCCCGCGCGAGCGCGCGGTCCTGGTCGGGGCCCCGCAGAAGGGGCTCCTGCAGCAGCTCGCCGACGAGCACCTGGAAGAGCTGGCCCGCCTCACCGACACGGCGGGGCCGGACGTGGTCGGGACGCTCACGCAGCGGATCGACAAGCCCAACCCCAAGTTCTTCATTGGGGAGGGGAAGGCCGAGGAGCTCAAGCAGCTGGTCGCGGAGAGCGAGGCCACGCTGATCATCTTCGACGACGAGCTTTCCCCCGCGCAGGGGCGCAACCTGGAGGAGTTCGTCGGGACGCGGGTGATGGACCGTGCCGAGCTGATCCTGGACATCTTCGCCACGCGCGCCCGCAGCTCCGAGGCCCGGGCCCAGGTGGAGCTTGCGCAGCTCCAGTACCTCCGCCCGCGCCTGACCCGGATGTGGACCCACCTGTCGCGCGTCCGCGGCGGCGTCGGGATGCGCGGCCCCGGCGAAACGCAGCTGGAAACCGACCGGCGGATGATCGACCACCGCATCGCCCGGCTCAAGGACGAGCTGGAGCGCGTCGCCCAGCAGCGCGCCACCCAGCGCAAGGGGCGCGAGGGGGTGCTGCGCGTCTCGCTGGTGGGGTACACCAACGCGGGGAAGTCGTCGGTGCTGCGCGGGCTGTCCGGGAGTGAGGTGTTCGTGGAGGACCGGCTCTTCGCCACGCTCGATCCCACCACCCGCGCCGTCGAGGTGGGCGAGGGAGCCGAGGTGCTGCTCACCGACACCGTCGGCTTCATCCGCAAGCTCCCGCACCACCTGGTCGCCTCCTTCCGCGCCACGCTGGAGGAAGCGCGCGAGGCCGACCTCCTCCTGCACGTGATCGACTCGTCGCACCCCGGGTGGGAGGAACAGAAGTCGGTGGTGGAGGAGGTGCTGGCCGACCTTGGGCTGCAGGAGTCGCCAGTGGTGCTGGTCTTCAACAAGGTGGACCGCCTGACGCACGCCGAGGAGGAGGGGCTGCGTGCCCGCTCGCAGACGTACGAGGGGACGCCGGCCGTCTTCACCTCCACGGTGGAGCCGAGCGGACTCGACCCGCTCCGCGAATTGCTCCTGCAGAGGGTGCGCGAGATGCGCCCCGACGTGCGCATCACCCTGTCGTCCTCGCAGGGCGGGGTGCTGGCGGAGATCTACCGCGAGGGCGAGGTGCTGGAGCGCCAGGACAACGGCTCGGAGATCAACCTGCGCGCCCGCCTCCCCGCCTCCACGCTGGGACGCCTGCGCAGCCGCGGCGTCCGCATCTACGGGGGCGCGTGACGGCGGACGGCTCCGACGGGGAACGGCTCTGGATCGTGGGGGCGGGGCGGATGGGGCTGGCGCTGGGGCTCCTCCTCCACCGGGTCGGCTTCGCGAGCGGGCTGGTCTACACCGGCCGGCGCGACGACCCGCCGGCGCACCCCCTCCTCGACGGCGCCGCTCCCGCCGCGCGCTTCCTCCGCTGGTCCGATGCCCCGCCCCAGGGGATCACCGGGATCGTGATCGCGGTCCCGGACGGGGTGGTGCGCGCGGTCGCCGCCGGCCTCGCCTCGCTCCCCCTGGCGCCCGGACTCCCGGTGCTGCACGTGAGCGGGAGCCTGGGGACCGACGTGCTCGACCCGCTGGCGGAGGCCGGGTGCTCGGTCGGCGGGCTCCACCCGCTGTGCGCCGTCGCCGACCCGGTGGAAGGGGCCGAGCGACTGCGCGGCGCCACCTTCGGCCTCCAGGGCGAAGGCGCGGCGCGCGCCCTGGCGGAGCGGATCGTCCGGGCGGCGGGGGGGACCGCGCTCGACGTCCCCCGCGGGAGCAAGGCGCTGTACCACGCCGCCGCCGTCTTCGCCTCCAACTACCTGGTCTCGCTGCTGGCGGTGGCCGAGCGGCTGATGGAGCGGGCGGGGGTCGACCCGGAGCGGGTGCGCCCCGCGCTGGCGGAGCTTGCCGCGGGCGCGGTGGAGAACGTGCGCGAGCGCGGGCCGGCCGCGGCGCTCACCGGGCCGGTGGCGCGGGGGGACGCGGAAACGGTGCGCCTGCACCTGTCGCGGTTGTCGGGGGACGACCGGGCCTTATATTCCCTGCTCGGCCGCGAAGCCCTGGCGCTGTCGCGGGAGCGCGGTCTGGACGGGGACGCCGCGGAGCGGGTGGGCAAGCTGCTGGGAGGGGACGCGTGAGGCTGTACGTCAACATCGACCACGTCGCCACGGTGCGGCAGGCGCGCCGCACGGACGAGCCGGACCCGGTGCGCGCCGCGGTGCTCGCCGAGCTGGGCGGCGCCGACGGGATCACCGTCCACCTGCGCGAGGACCGCCGCCACGTCCAGGACCGCGACGTCCGGCTCCTCCTGGAGACCGCCCGCACCGGGATCAACCTGGAGCTGGCCGCCGCCTCCGAGGTGCTGGCCCTGGCGGTGGAGTGGCGCCCGATGCAGGCGACGCTCGTCCCCGAGAAGCGCGAGGAGGTCACCACCGAGGGCGGGCTGGCGCTCGGCACCCCCGACGCGCGCCGCCACCTGGGCGAGGCGGTGGAGCGGCTGAGGGGGGCGGGGATCCGCACCTCGCTCTTCATCGACCCCGACCCGGACGCGCTGCGCGCCTCCGCCGACCTGGGTGTCGAAGCGGTGGAGCTGCACACGGGCGAGTACGCCAACACCCGCGGCGCCGAGCGCCACGAGCAGCTCGGGCGCCTGCGCCGCGCCGCCGCGCTGGGGCACACGCTGGGGATGGCGGTGCACGCCGGGCACGGCCTCACCTACGAGAACGTCACCCTGGTCGCCGCCGTCCCGGAGATCGAGGAACTGAACATCGGCCACTCCATCGTCAGCCGCGCGGTGCTCGTGGGGCTGGAGCGCGCCACGCGCGAGATGGCCGAGATCGTCCGCCGCGCCCGCGCCTGACCCTCCCACACCGAGCCATGTCCCACTCCCTGAGCGACTACTTCGCGCTGGAAGCAGGCGAGTTCCTGGAGCAGCTGGACGCCCTGCTCACCCAGGGCGGCACGCCCGACGCGGAGCGCCTGTTCCGGCTGTCACGCGGCGTGCGCGGGAGCGCGCGGGTGGCGCAGGAGGCGGAGATCGCCGGGGTGGCCGAGGCGCTGGAGTCGGCGGCGCGCGGCCTGCACGAGCGGAGCCTCCCCTGGAGCGAGGAGCTTCGCGCCCTCGCCATCCGCACCGTGGACGACCTGCGGGCGCTGGTCCGGGCGCGCGGGCAGTGGGGCGCGGCGGAGTCGGCGCGGGCGCGCGAGGCGGTGTCCCGGTGGGAGCCCTTCCACCTGGAGCGGGGGCCGGTGCAGCGGACCGAGACCCCCGGCGACCAGCTCCTCGACTTCCTGCGCCGCGAGGTGGTGGGGGTGGTGTCGGAGCTGGATCACCTGGGGGAGGAGCTGCGCCGCACGCCGGAGGAGCGTGAGCCGCTGCGCTCGGTGGTGCGCCGGATGCGCCCCCTCCGCGGGATGGCCGGGGTCGCGAGCCTGGCCCCGATCCAGGAGGTGCTGGAGGGGGTGGAGGATGCCGTCCAGGCGATCCTCGCCCAGCCCACCCCGCTGACCGACGCGCACCTGGAACTGTTCGCCGCGGCGTCCGGGGCGCTGCGCGGCGGTCTGGCGGCGCTGGAGCGGGGCGAGGCGGCGCCCGACGCGGAGCTGGCGCCCTTCCGCGAGTCGCGTGACCGCCTGAGCGACGCGGGCGACCGGGAAGCGGAGTCGGAGGACGACGTCCTCCCCATCAGCGCCTTCTTTTACGACGACGCGGGCCCACACGTCCTGTCCTCCCCGCTGGCGCCGGTGCAGACGGCGTCCGGGGGCGGCGCCCGCGAGGAGGTCGAGCGCTTCCTGCGCCTGGAGGCCACCGGTTTCCTGGACCGCGCCGAGGCGCTGATCTCCGACCTGGCCCCACGCCGCGAAAAGCGCTTCACCCGCGTGGCCGGGCAGCTCGGACGGCTGGCGCAGTCGGTGGGCGAGCTGGCGGGGACCTACGGGATCGCGGCCGTGCGCGACGCCGCCGAGCGTGCCGCCGGAGAGCTGCGCGACGCGGGATCGGCGGCGGAGGCACGCGCCGCGCTCGCCCGGCTGCGCGGAGCACTCCCCGGCGCGTCCGCGGCGGGGGCGCAGCCGGCCGCCGCGCCGGAAACGCCCGCC
The DNA here is from genome assembly GCA_019240375.1 of Gemmatimonadota bacterium. Taxonomy (GTDB): domain Bacteria; phylum Gemmatimonadota; class Gemmatimonadetes; order Longimicrobiales; family Longimicrobiaceae; genus JAFAYN01. The sequence goes on along the minus strand of JAFAYN010000043.1, from coordinate 4,266 downwards.
GAAGCTCCTGCATCCGCGGAGGCGTCCGCGTCGCCCGAGGCTCCCGGCGCTCCCCCGGAGCCGGCGGAGTCCGCGGATGACGTCATTCCCATCGAGTCGCTCCTCCTGCGCGGGGACGCGGCCCTGGGCGCGGCGCTCGACCTGCGCCCGGAGATCGAGCGCCTGGCCGCGGACGGCGGCGCGCCCGGGCTGCGCGACCTGCTCGCGGAAGTCTTCGACCTGGTGGCCCTCGGCCGGGAGGCCCCGACAACCCCCTGATATGAAGTTCAACTACAAAGCGGTCCTCGGGATCGCGGTGAGCCTCCTGCTGCTCTGGTGGGCTCTCCGCGATGTTTCTTTTGCGGAGGTGGTGTTCCACATCCGGAACGCCGACCCCCTCTACTTCGCCCTCGCCATCGCGGTCGCCACCTCGGGGCTGGCGGTGCGCGCGCTCCGCTGGGCGACGCTGCTGCGCCCGGTGGCCCGCCAGGTCCCCTTCCGCCCGCGCTACGCCGCGGTGTCGGTGGGCTTCGCGGCCAACAACCTCCTCCCCGCCCGCATGGGGGAGCTGGCGCGCATCTTCACGCTCAGCCGCCTGACCGGGATCCCGGTCGGCTCGGTGGTCGGGTCGCTGGTGATGGAGCGGGTGTTCGACGGGGTGGCGGTGGTGGGGCTCCTGTTCGCGGCCATGGCCTACCCGGGCTTCCCGGCGATGAACCTCGTCGGCGGGATGGACCCGCGCGTCGCGGCGCGGGCGGTCGGGATCGGGACGGGGATTCTGGGCGTGACGTTGTTCGTGCTGGCGCTGGCGCCGGAGCGCTCGGTGGCGGTGATCGACCGCGTCGCCGGGCGCCTCCTCCCGGAGCGGCTGCGCCGTCCGCTGGTGGAAGCGCTCCGCTCCTTCCTGGGCGGGCTCGGCGTGCTCCGCGACCCCGGCCTCTTCCTGGTGTCGCTGGCGTGGGCGCTGGCGCAGTGGTCGTTCCTCGCCCTTTCCTCGCTCTTCGCCTTCCGCGCCTTCGGGATCACGCAGGTCCCGTACGCCGGGGCCGTCTTCCTCCAGTCGCTGGTGAGCCTGGCGGTGTCCATCCCCTCGTCGCCCGGCTTCTTCGGGCCCTTCGAGGCGGCGTCCAAGCTGGGGCTCGGGTTGTGGGGCGTGCCGGCGGGGCGGGCGGTGTCGTTCGCCATCGGCTTCCACATCGGCGGCTTCATCCCGGTGACGCTGATCGGGCTGTACTACCTGTGGAAGCTCAACCTGCGCTGGAGCGACGTGGAGCACAGCGGCGAGGCGGTGGAGGAGGCGATCGAGGCGGAGCCGCTCCCGCTCACCGGGAGCGGCGGGAGGCGCGGATGACGGACCACGCGCGCGTGGAGGCGCCCGCCAAGGTCAACCTGCGCCTGCGCATCCTGTCGCGCGAGGACACCGGCTACCACGCGCTGGAAACGGTGTTCTGCGCCGTGTCGCTGGCCGATACGCTGGACCTCCGCTGCGGCGAGCCGGGGATCCGGCTGGCGGTCCGCGGCGGGGTGGACACGGGCCCGCCGGAGCGCAACCTGGTGGTGCGGGCGGCGGAGCGCTTCCACGACACGCTGGGGACCACGGCGGGGCTGGACGTCGAGCTGACCAAGCGGATCCCGTCGACGGCGGGGCTGGGTGGGGGAAGCTCGGACGCGGCGGCCACCCTGCGCGCCCTCAACGCGCTGCACGGGGAGCCGTTCACCAGCGCCGAGCTGCTGCAGATCGCGATCGAGCTGGGGAGCGACGTGCCGTTCTTTTTGTGCGGCTCCCCGCTGGCGCTGGGCTGGGGGCGCGGCGAGCGGCTCCTGGCGCTCCCTCCGCTCTCGGTCCGCCCGGTGCTGGTGGTTCACCCCGGCGTCGACATGCCCACGGGCGAGGCGTTCCGGCGCGTGGCCGAGCGCCGCGCCGTGAGGACCACCCCGGAGGCGTGCTCCTTCGGCCTGGAAGCACTCTCCGGGTGGGACGGCGTCGCCGCGCTGGCCGACAACGACTTCGAGCCGGGCGCGTTCGAGCAGGTCCCCGTGCTCGCCGAGGCGAAGTGGGCGATGGTGGAAGCCGGAGCGGAGGTCTCTCTGCTGTCGGGGAGCGGTGCGTCGCTCTACGGGGTCTTCGCGACGGAGGCAGAGCGCGAGGCGGCGGCGGAGCGGATAACGGGGCTGGGGCCGGCGGTGTGGAGGGCGGAAACTCTGGCTTCGATGCCGCCGGTTCGGGTTGACCCTGCCGACGCGCAGGCGTAAATTTCACCGCTTGTCCCGCTCATAGTGGGACTCGGCTGCCCCTTGGTGTAAAGGCAGCACAGGAGTCTTTGGAACTTCTGGTGGAGGTTCGAATCCTCCAGGGGCAATCGCCCCCAGGTCCCATCAACCGGGGCCTGGGGGCTCTTGATTTCAGCGAGTGTCACGTTGCTGATGCTGTATTCATGCGCTACTTTCTAGCGCAACATGTCTACACCCTCATCCCGCGACCGTCCTAGGGGCTCGCTGGCCCGTATCCTGGCGTCGGAGGCTCTGGCGCGGGTGGTCACTCACTTCGTCCTGCACCCCTATTCCGTTCTGCACTTTCGTGCGTTGCAGCGCGTGACGGGTCTCTCCAGCCGGTCGCTCCAGCAGGAACTCGCGCGGCTGGTGGAACTCGGGATGCTCCGCCGTGAGCGCGAAGGGCGTAAGGTGTACTTCCGCGCCGACGCGGGTCACCCTCGCTGGCAGGTCTTCCGGCAGATGGTGCGCGAGTTCGCCGACCCCGCCGAAGTGCTCGGGATCGCGCTGGCGGAGGTGCCGGGAATCGAGGGAGCCTTCATCTACGGCTCCTTTGCACCGGGGACGGACATCCACCCGGAGAGCGACATCGACGTGTTCGTGCTCGGCAGCGCGCTGGAGGAACCTGAAACCCGGCTGGCCCTCAGTGGCGAGGCGCTGGAGGCGGCCGGTCTGCTCGGGCGTGAGGTCAACGTGACCCGCTACACACCGCAGAAGCTGGCGGACAGGCAGGCCCGGAGTGCACGATTCATCCGTTCCGTCATGGAAGGGGAGAAGGTGTGGTTGGTGGGCGACGAGGCAGTGTTGAGGCCATCTATAGACTGACCCTCGTCTCCGCGGTTTCTATCAGCGCATCGGTATTCGTCTACTTTCGGACATTTGATTGCGGCGCCCGGACGCTGGCATTATCGTTCGCGTCGCCGTAGCCCAGCTCTGCATCCCCTCCAGGAAAGCGGCTCCTCACCGCGCTTCGGCACTCCTCGCCAAACCTCCATTCAGAAGCACCCATGCACTCATCGTCGGGCCGTGTCTCCCCGCCTCGCGTGCTTTTGCTCGCGATCGTCCTGCTGGCGCTGCTCGGCGCGCTTCCGCACGTGCTCGCCGCGCAGACGGACGTGATCCGCGGCAAGGTGACCACCACGGAGGGGCAGCCGCTCCCCAACGTGCGCGTCACCGCGACCTCCATCCCGGGAAGCGTGACGCGCGAGTCGCGCACCAACAACCAGGGGAGCTTCCAGATCGCGTTCCCGGGTGGCACGGGCGACTACATCATGGGCTACTCGCTCCCCGGCTACACCTCGCGCCAGTTCGAGATCAAGCGCCTGGCGGACGAGGACGTGCTGGTCGCGGACGCCCGGCTGGCGGTGATGACGCTCGACACGCTGGTGGTGACGGCCCCCGTCCGGCAGCGCGTCGAGCGCGACTCGCGGACGCCGGACGTGGGCGGGACGGAGCAGGTGGTCTCGCCGGGGAGCGTACCGCTGGAGCAGCAGGGCGACATCGCGGCGATGGCCGCGTCGCTCCCGGGCGTGCTGCTGGTCCCGGGGCAGGAGGGGGAGGCGGACGGCTTCAGCGTCCTGGGCCTCGGCGCCGACCAGAACAACGTGACGCTGAACGGGATGCCAACCAGCGCCGGCCAGCTCCCCCGCGACGCGGCGATCTCCAGCTCGCTCGTCACCTCGCCCTATGATCCTTCGCGCGGCGGGTTCAGCGGCGGGAGCTTCAACATCCGCTCCGGATCGGGCTCCAACTTCCGCTCGCGGGGGATGAACCTCCAGCTCACCTCGCCGCAATTGCAGTGGACCGACCCGGCGGCGCGGGCGCTGGGGAACGAGTATACCGACGTGTCCCTCGGGGGGATGGCCTCCGGTCCGATCCGGCGCAACTCCTCGTTCTACAACCTCTCGTACCAGCTGGGGCGGCAGGCGCGGGACAACCAGACCCTGCTCGGCACCAGCGCGCTCGGGCTCCGCACCGCGGGGATCGCGGCGGACTCGGTGGCGCGCTTCCTGGGGA
>JAFAYN010000527.1 GCA_019240375.1 Gemmatimonadota bacterium | reverse complement strand
CTGGCGTACGTGATCTACACCTCCGGATCCACCGGCACCCCCAAGGGCGTGGAGGTGGAGCACCGCGGGATCGTGCGGCTGGTGCGCGGGACCGACTACGTCCGGCTGGCCGCGGACGACCGGGTGGCGCAGGCGTCGAACGCGGCCTTCGACGCGGCGACCTTCGAGGTGTGGGGGGCGCTGCTCAACGGGGCGGCGCTGGTGGGGATCCCGCGCGACGCGGCCCTCGCCCCCGAGGAGCTGGTCGGGGCGGTCGGCGCGCGGGGGATCACCACGCTCTTCCTGACCACGGCGCTCTTCAACCAGGTCGCGCGGGAGCACCCCGGGGCGTTCGGGACGCTGCGCACCGTGCTGTTCGGGGGGGAGGCTGTGGACCCGGCGGCGGTGCGGCGGGTCCTTGCGGCGGGAGGGCCGGAGCGGCTGCTGCACGTCTACGGGCCGACGGAGAACACCACCTTCAGCACCTGGCACCGGGTGCGCGAGGTGCCGGACGGGGCGCGCACGGTGCCGATCGGGGCTCCCGTGGCGCAGACCACCGCCTACGTGCTGGGTGACGGGCTCGCACCGGTGCCGGTGGGAGTCCCGGGGGAGCTGTACCTGGGCGGGGACGGAGTGGCGCGGGGGTACCTGGGTCGGCCGGGGCTGACGGCCGAGAAGTTCGTCCCCGATCCCTTCGGCCGTGAGCCGGGAGCGCGGCTGTACCGCACCGGCGACCGGGTGCGCTGGCTTGCCTCCGGGGCGCTGGAGTTCCTGGGCCGTGTGGATGGGCAGGTCAAGATCCGCGGCTTCCGCATCGAGCCGGGGGAGATCGAGGCCGTGCTGCGCCGCCACCCGCGGGTCGCCGACTGCGCCGTGCTGGCGCGGGAGGACGCTCCGGGAGAGCGGCGGCTGGTGGCCTACGTGGTGGGCCTGTCCGACGCGGGCGAGCTGCGCGAGCACCTGCGCGCCAGCCTCCCCGAGTACATGGTTCCCTCCGCCTTCGTCTCGCTTGACACGCTCCCGCTGACCCCCAACGGCAAGCTGGACCGCCGTGCCCTCCCCGCGCCCGAGTACGGCTCCGCGGCAGAGCGCTACGTGGCGCCGCGGAGCCCCACCGAGGAGGTGCTGGCCGGGATCTGGGCCGAGGTGCTGGGGCTGGAGCGCGTCGGGGCGCACGACCGCTTCTTCGAGCTGGGCGGCCACTCTCTCCTCGCCACTCGCGTCGTTTCCCGCATCCGTGAAATGCTCGGAGCGGAGCTGCCGCTGCGCGCCCTCTTCGAGGCTCCCACCGTCGCCGAGCTGGCCGCGTGCGTCGAGGAGGTCCGGCGCGCCGGGCTCCCCACGCTCCCGCCCATCCTCCCGGTGGAGCACACGGGCGCGCTCCCGCTCTCCTTCGCGCAGGAGCGGCTCTGGTTCCTGGACCGTCTCCAGCCGGGGAGCCTCGCCTACAACATGCCCACGGCGCTGCGGCTCGGCGGCGCGCTGGACGTGGCGGCGCTGGAGCGCGCCCTGGGCGAGGTGGTCCGCCGTCACGAGGCGCTACGCACCACCTTCGCCGAGGTGGAGAGCGCACCCGTGCAGGTGACCGCCCCCTTCCGCGGCTTCACCCTCCTAGTGGAGGACCTCGCCGCGCTGGGTGAGGAGGAGCGCGAGGCGGTGGTCCGACGGCGCGCTTTGGCGGAAGCGGCGCGCCCCTTCGACCTGGCCGCGGGTCCGCTCTTCCGGGCCAGGCTGCTGCGGCTGGACGAGGAAGAGCACGTGCTGCTGGTGGGGATGCACCACGTGGTCAGCGACGGGTGGAGCCTGCGTGTGCTCCTCGCCGAGATTGCCGCGCTCTACGCCGCCTACCGCGAGGGGAGGGAGTCGCCGCTGCGGGAGCTGCCGGTGCAGTACGCGGACTACGCGGTGTGGCAGCGCGCGCAGCTGCGGGGCGAGGTGCTGAATCGCCAGCTCGCCTACTGGAGAGAGCGGCTGGCGGGTGCGCCGGAGCTGCTGGAGCTGCCGACGGACCGGCCGCGCCCGGCGACCCCGTCGTTCCGGGGGGACACGGTGCCGGTGGAGGTCCCGGCTGGGGCGCTGGAGCAGCTGCGGGCGCTGGGACGTGCGGAGGGGTCGACGCTCTACATGGTGCTGCTGGGCGCCTTCCAGGCGCTGCTGGCGAAGTACGCGGGGAGCGAGGACGTGGTGGTGGGGAGCCCCATCGCGGGGCGGACGCGCAGGGAGGTGGAGGAGCTGATCGGCTTCTTCGCCAACACGCTGGTGCTGCGTACCGACCTGTCCGGCGATCCCCCCTTCCGCGAGCTGCTGGCGCGGGTACGAGCGGAGACCCTGGGCGCGTACGAGCACCAGGATCTCCCCTTCGAGAGGCTGGTGGCCGAGCTGCAGCCGGCGCGGGCGCTCAGCCACTCCCCGCTCTTCCAGGTGATGTTCGCCCTGGAGGACGCGGACGGTGCGGGGAGCGGCACCCTCCCGGGGGTGAGCGTCACGGCGATACGGACGGAGGGCGGGACGGCCCAGTTCGACCTGTCGCTCGGGCTGACGGCCACTCCCGACGGCGTGCGGGGCGGGCTCACCTACGCCACGGACCTGTTCGAGCGGGAGACCGCAGAGCGGATGGCCGGACACCTGGCGCGGGTGCTGGAGCAGGTCGCCGCCGATCCCGGCCGGCGCCTCCCGGAGCTGGCGCTCATGGGCGCGGCGGAGCGGGCGCAGGTGGTGGAGGGGTGGAACCGGACCGGGGAGGACTTCCCCGCCGGCCGGTGCATCCATCACCTCTTCGAGGCGCAGGCAGAGCGGACACCCGACGCGGTGGCGGTGGTCTTCGAGGAGGCGTCGCTCACCTACGCGGAGCTGGACCGGGAGGCCAACCGGCTCGCGCGCTACCTGCGCCGGCGCGGGGTCGGCCCCGAGGTGCGCGTGGGGCTCTGCCTGGAGCGGAGCCTGGAGATGGTCGTCGCCCTCCTGGGCGTCCTCAAGGCGGGAGGAGCGTACGTCCCTCTCGACCCCGGCTACCCGGCAGCGCGGCTGGAGGCGATGCTGGCCGACTCGGGGGTGGCGGTGCTGCTGACGCAGGAGCGGCTGCGCGGGCTCCTCCCGGCGCAGGCGGGGGTGGAGGTGGTCGCGCTGGACGGTGCCCGCCCGGAGATCACCCGCGAAAGCGCCGGGAGCCTGGAGCGCGAGGTCGCGATGGACGCCGCGGGGCTGGCGTACGTGATCTACACCTCCGGGTCCACCGGCACTCCCAAGGGCGTCATGAACGCTCACCGCGGCGTGGTGAACCGCCTCTGCTGGATGCAGGCCGAGTACGGGATGACGCCGGACGACGTGGTGCTGCAGAAGACGCCGTTCTCGTTCGACGTCTCGGTCTGGGAGTTCTTCTGGCCGCTGATGACGGGCGCCCGGCTGGTCATGGCGAGGCCGGAGGGGCACCGCGACCCTGCGTACCTGCGGGATGTCGTCGAGCGGGAGGGGGTCACCATGCTGCACTTCGTCCCTTCCATGCTCCAGCACTTCGTGGAGGCGGCGGGCGCGGAGCGCTGCCGAAGCCTGCGGCGGGTGATCTGCAGCGGGGAGGCGCTCCCGCCCGCGCTGGTGGAGCGCTTCCACGAGCGTTTTTCCCCGTCCGTGGAGCTGCACAACCTGTACGGCCCCACCGAGGCGGCGGTGGACGTGACCCACTGGGCGTGCGAGAGGGGGGGAGCGGTACGGGTGGTCCCGATCGGGCGCCCCGTCTGGAACACCCGGCTGTACGTGCTGGACGGCTCGGGCGAGCCGGTCCCGGTGGGAGTTCCGGGAGAGCTGCACATCGGCGGGGTGCAAGTGGCGCGCGGCTACCTGGGACGGGAGGAGCTGACGGCCGAGAAGTTCGTCCCCGACCCGTTTTCGTCCGAGGAAGGTGCGCGGCTGTACCGGACGGGGGACCGTGCGCGCTGGCGGTCGGACGGCGCGCTGGAGTACCTGGGGCGCCTGGACGGGCAGGTGAAGGTGCGCGGCTTCCGCATCGAGCCGGGGGAGATCGAGTCCGTGCTGCGCCGCCACTTGCGGATCACCGACTGCGCCGTGCTGGCGCGGGAGGACACGCCAGGAGAGCGGCGGCTGGTCGCCTACGTCGTGGGCTCGGCCGACGCGGGCGAGCTGCGCGAGCACCTGCGCGCTGGCCTCCCCGAGTACATGGTCCCCTCCGCCTTCGTCTCGCTGGACACGCTCCCGCTCACCCCCAACGGCAAGCTGGACCGCCGCGCCCTCCCCGCGCCCGAATACGGCTGCGCCGGGGGAGCCTACGTGGCGCCGCGGAGCCCCACCGAGGAGGTGCTGGCGGGGATCTGGGCCGAGGTGCTGGGGCTGGAGCGCGTGGGGGCGCACGACCGCTTTTTCGAGCTGGGCGGCCACTCCCTGCTCGCCACCCGCGTCGTCTCCCGAATCCGGGAAGTGCTCGGGGCGGAGCTGCCGCTGCGCGCCCTCTTCGAGGGTCCCACCGTCGCCGAGCTGGCCGTGCGTGTCGAGGAGGTCCGGCGC
>JAFAYN010000498.1 GCA_019240375.1 Gemmatimonadota bacterium | reverse complement strand
CGCCTGCTCCTGGAGCTGCGCCGCCATCAGCGAGGCTTCCTCGGCGCGCCGCTCCGCCGCGGCACGGGTGGAGCGGAGCCGCCCGTTCGCCCAGCTCACCAGATAAGCCACCGTGGCGAAGATCCCCAGCCTGAACAGGTCGGAGCCGGCGTCCACCCGGAGGGAGTGGATGGGAGCCAGGAAGAAGTAGGCGGAGGCCGCTACCGAGAGCAGCCCCGCCAGCAGGCCGGGGCCGAAGCCCCCATACCAGGCGCCGACCACCACCGCCCCCAGGAAGGGGAGGAAGTAGTTGGGGGCCAGGTACGGGCGGAGGAGCACGCAGAACAGGAGCGCCAGCGCGGCCGCCAGGGTGGCGACTGCGTAGCCGCGCAGGGGAGAAGCGGCGGGAGGGGACGCGCGGGCCCGGTCGTTGCGGCTGGAGTCGATCTGCTGTTCCGGCATGGTCTGCATCCCGTGGATCAACCCGCCGGGAGCGCGGATGGCACCTCTCCCGTGCCCGGCCGATTCCGGCGAGCGACGGAATGTACTCGGAAGCGGACCCGCTCTGCCAGCCCCGCGCCCGCCGTCCGGAGGAAGCCCTTGACGTGGTGGTCGAACCTTTTATCTTAGTTCTAAGATGATTACGCCGAACCGAGCACCCACCCCCGCCGAATCCGGCGAGCGCACCCAGGCGCTGAAGCTCTGGGTGGTGCTCTCGCGGGCGCACGACGCCATCGCGGAGCACGCCCGGGCCGACGTGTCGCGGCACGGGCTCACCCTGGCCGAGTTCGGGATCCTGGAAGCGCTCTTCCACCGCGGCCCGATGCTCCTGGGCGAGGTGCAGCGCCGCATCCTGGTTTCCAGCGGCGGGATCACCTACCTGGTGAACCGCCTGGAGGAGCGCGGGCTGGTGGAGCGCCGCGAGTGCGAGGAGGACCGCCGGGCGCGGTACGCGGCGCTGACGAAGGAAGGGGAGGCGCTGGTGCGCCGCGTCTTCCCGGAGCACGCCGAATGCCTGGAGCACGCCCTGGCCGGGCTGGACGCGGACGAGAAGGACGAGGCGATCCGGCTGCTGCGCACCCTGGGGCGGTACGCCTCCGAGGCGCGGCGGTGCGACCAGGTGGGAGAGTAGAGGTAGAGGAGTGGGAGCGCGGAACTTGCAACGCCGTATATCTCACTTCTGAGAAGTAAACGCATGAAGCATGTGCCGACGCCGGCCCCCCTCGGCACGTGCTCCCGATCCGGGGCCCGTACAGGAAAAGGAACCATGGACGCCAATCAGACCAGCACCACGAGCACCTGGAACATCGACCCGGCCCACACCAACGTGGAGTTCTCGGCCAAGCACATGATGATCACCTCGGTCAAGGGGCGCTTCGGCACCGTGAGCGGGACCATCGTGATCGACGAGGCCAACCCCGAGCGCTCCTCGGCGACGGCGGAGATCGACGTGGCCAGCATCGACACGCGGGTGGAGCAGCGCGACGCGCACCTGCGCTCGGCCGACTTCCTGGACGTGGAGAACCACCCCAACATCACCTTCCGGAGCACCCGGGTGGAGGGCGCGGCCGCCAGCCCCGGCGACACCTTCCGGGTGGTCGGCGAGCTGACCATCCGCGGCACGACCCGCGAGGTGGTGCTGGACGCCACCTACGAGGGACGCGGCAAGGACCCGTGGGGCGGTGAGCGGGTGAGCTTCAGCGCGACGACCAAGATCGACCGGCGCGACTTCGGGCTCACCTACAACCAGGTGCTGGAGACCGGCGGCTTCCTGGTCAGCAACGACCTGCGCCTCTCGCTCGAAGTGCAGGCGGTGAAGGCGTAAGCAGGCGGGAAGCCGGAGCGGGGCGGACGGTCCGCCCCGCTCCGGGAGGACAGGAACGTTTCGATGGACCGGCGCCGCGCCGCGGCGCCCCGAACGAGGCAAGGAGGGGAGCATGGGACCGCTGATCACGCAGGGCTTTCACCACATCACCATGGTGTCCGCGAACGCCCAGCGCACGCTGGAGTTCTACCGGGACGTCCTGGGTGTCGGGCTGGTGAAGCGAACCGTCAACTTCGACGACCCGGGCGCGTACCACCTGTACTTCGGGGACGCGGTCGGCTCGCCAGGGACCATCCTCACCTTCTTCGAGTGGGGCGACTCGCCGCGCGGCGCCACGGGCGTGGGCGGGGTGCACCACCTGGCGCTGGGGGTGGAGAGCGAGGACGCGCTCCTGAAGTGGAAGCGGCGCCTGACCGACCACGGCGTGCACGTCAACGGCCCGTACGACCGGACCTGGTTCACCAGCCTGTACTTCACCGACCCCGACGGGCAGATCCTGGAGATCGCCACCAGGGGGCCGGGCTACGGGCTGGACGAGCCGATGGACGCGCTGGGGCAGCGGATCATCCAGCCGACCGAGGACCACTTCGCCGGGCACCGCGACGAGGCGGCGATCCGCGCCCGCACCTGGCCCGAGCCGGTCCCCGCGATCACGCCCGACATGGCCCTTTCGGGGATCCACCACATCAGCGGGATCACCGACGACGTGGAGCGGATGCACGACTTCTACACCGAGGCGCTGGGCTTGCGGATCATCAAGCGCACGGTGAACCAGGACGCGCCCACCATGCCGCACTGGTTCTGGGCGCGGTACGACGGGCACGAGGTGGCGCCGCACAGCTCCATGACGCTGTTCGGAATCCCGCGCGGGAAGCGGGCGCGCGGCGGGGTGGGGCAGACGCACCACGTGGCCTTCCGCGCCCGGAGCGACGAGGAGCAGCGGGCCTGGCGCGAGCACCTGCTGGGGATGGGAGTCGACGTGTCCCCGGTGCTCGACCGGACGTACTTCCACAGCATCTACTTCCGCGCGCCGGACGGGATGCTGCTGGAGATCGCCACCGATGGGCCGGGGTTCCTGGTGGACGAGGAGCGAGGCGAGCTGGGGACGAACCTGCGGCTCCCCGCGTGGCTGGAAGCGGAGCGCGAGGAGATCGCCTCTTCACTGGCGCCGCTGCGCTGAGTCATCGAGGCACTGAGTCATCGAGTCATTGAGACCGCTGTACCGAGGCGTTGAGCCGGGAGGAGGGAGAACGATGCTGCACTACGAGAGCTACATCCCCAGCGACGCACGGGACGGGGCGCCGCTGCTGGTGCTGCTGCACGGGCGGGGGAGCAACGAGCAGGACCTGATGGGTCTGCAGCCCCACCTGCCCCAGGGGGTGATCGTGGTCTCGCCCCGGGCGCCCTTTTCGGGGATGCCGTGGGGGTACGGGCCGGGGTGGGCGTGGTACCGGTTCCTGGGTGAGGACCGACCCGAGCCGGAAAGCTTCGAGGCGGCGCAGGGGGAGCTGGGCGAGTTCCTCCGGGAGCTTCCGGGGGCTCTGCCGGTGAAGCCTGGAGCCCTTACGCTGGGCGGGTTCTCGCAGGGGGGGACGATGAGCCTGGCGTACGCGCTCCGCAACCCGGGCGTGGTGCCGGGGGTGCTCAACCTCAGCGGGTTCCTGGCGAATCATCCGTCGGTGTCGGCCACGCCGGAGACGGTGCGGGGGACGCGGATCTTCTGGGGGCATGGTACGGCGGACGGGAACATCCCCTGGGAGCTGGCACAAGCGGGCCGTGCGAAGCTGGAGGCGGCGGGGGCGGATCTTGAAGCGCGCGACTACCGGATGGGGCACACGATCAGCGGCGAGGAGCTGGCGGACGCGATCCGCTGGGCGGGGTGGGAAGGGTAGTTTCGGGTCTTAGCAGGGCCGCTCCAGAGCCGGACGAAACTACCGTCCGTCTCTTCCGCGGGGCCGGTGAGCCTGCCGATACTGCTGGCAGTCTCCCCGTCCCGGAGTGAGCCCGGCGAAACCGCTCGCCGGTCTCCCTCCGCAAAGATCATGTGGGAACGGTGGGAAACGGCAACAACGACGAAGGGTCGGCGTCCACATGGATGCCGACCCTTCGTCGTGCAGTTAAGCCCCTCCCCTGCTCGCGGGGGAGGGGTTGGGGGAGGGGGCCCAGCCGAAGCCGCGCACTCATGCTTCTTCGACGGATGGCCTTCCCCCAGAATTGGGGGAAGGTGGCGAGCCTAAGCGAGCCGGATGGGGGCGTGCTGTGCCTACCGCTCCCACCATCGCCGAGTACGACGAGTACGCCCCCGAAGCTCCCTGGTGATCCCTCCACAGCACCACGCCCACGATCACCAGCGCGGCGACGAACAGCACCAGGAGCGCGATCTTGATCCAGCTCCACGGCCTCTCGCCCTGCACCTCGCCGGTGCGCGCGTTCACCAGCCTCCGGTACACCTTTTCCCGGTAGCGGTAGGCGCTGATCCAGACGGGGAGGAGGATGTGCTTGAATGTGACGTCGTCGTAGCGCGTGTCCGTGGAGTGGATGCGCTGCTCGTCGCCGCCGATGTCGCC
>JAFAYN010000148.1 GCA_019240375.1 Gemmatimonadota bacterium | reverse complement strand
GGGCGAGAGCGCGACGTACAACATCCCCGCGCCGGTGCGGCTGCGCGGCCCGCTCGACGCGGAAGCCCTGCGGCGGGCGCTGGAGGAGATCGTCCGCCGGCACGAGGCGCTGCGCACCGTCTTCCGCTCCGTCGGTGGGCGCGCCGCGCAGCTCGTCCTCGCGCCGGAGCGGCTGGCGCTGTACGTCGCCGACCTGTCCCCGCTCCCCGAAGCGGAGCAGGCGGCCGCGGTTCGCGCCCGGGTGGCCGGGGACGCCGCGCGTCCCTTCGACCTGGAGAACGGCCCCCTCTTCCGGGCGTCGCTGCTGCGCCTCGGCGCCGACGAGCACGTGCTGCTGCTCTGCCTGCACCACATCGTCAGCGACGGGTGGAGCATGGGCGTCCTGTTCCGCGAGATGGAGGCGCTCTACGGCGCGTACGCCAGCGGCGAGGCCTCCCCGCTGCCGCCGCTGGAGGTGCAGTACCCCGACTACGCCGTGTGGCAGCGCAAGCACCTGGTGGGGGAGGTGCTGGAAGCGCAGCTCGCGTACTGGAAGGAGCGGCTGGCGGGCGCCCCGGCGCTGCTGGAGCTTCCCACCGACCGGCCCCGGCCGGCGGTGGAGAGCCACCGCGGGGCGATGCACCTCTTCCGGCTCCCGGCCGGGGTGACGGACGGGCTGAAGGGGGTGTCCCGGCGCGAGGGGGCGACGCTCTTCATGACGCTGCTCGGCGCCTTCCAGCTCCTGCTGTCGCGCTACTCCGGGCAGGAGGACGTGGTGGTGGGGACTCCCATCGCCGGGCGCCGCCAGTCGGAAACGGAGACGCTGATCGGCTTCTTCGTCAACACCCTCGTCGTGCGCACCGACCTGGCCGGCGCGGCGAGCTTCCGCGAGGTGCTCCGCTCCGTCCGCGAGGCGGCGCTGGGCGCCTACGCGCACCAAGAGCTCCCCTTCGAGCGGCTGATCGAGGAGCTGCAGGTGGAGCGCAGCCTGAGCCGGCACCCGCTGTTCCAGGTGATGTTCGTGCTGCAGGACCGCGCCGCGGAAGGGAAGATGGCGGGGCTGGGCCTGGAGGCGGAGCCCTCGGAGGGCGGGGTGTCCCGCTTCGACCTGACGCTCTCGATGCGCGAGGAGGAGGGCGGGATGGCGGGGATGCTGGAGTACGCCACCGACCTGTTCGACGCGGCCACGATCGAGGGGCTGGCCGGCCACTTCCGCGTCCTCCTGGAGGGGATCGCCGCCGACCCGGACCGGCGGCTGCGCGACCTGTCGCTGCTCCGCGGCGAGGAGATCGCCGGGATGGTGGAGACGGGGAGCACGCCGTCCGCCGGGACGACGGAGCCGCGGGTCCATCAGCTGGTGGAGGCACGGGCGGCCCGCGCCCCGGACCAGGTGGCCCTGGTCTGCGGCGCCGAGTCCTTCACCTACGCAGAGCTGAGCGCGCGCGCCAACCGGCTCGCGCACCACCTCCGCGACCTGGGCGTGGGCCCGGAAGCGCGGGTGGGGATCTGGCTGGAGCGCACCCCCGACCTGGTGGTGGCGATCCTGGCGGTGCTCAAGGCGGGGGGCGCCTACGTCCCCGTGGACACCGCCTACCCGGAGGAGCGCGTCTCGCGCATGCTCCGCGACGCCCGCGCGGTCGCGCTGGTCACCCGCCGCGAGACCGCCGCTTCGCTCCCGGAGCTCCCGGGGACCCGGCGCGTGTACGTGGACGCCGACGCCGCGCGCATCGCCGCGCGGCCTGCCCACGACCCGGAGACTGTCGGCTGGCCCGAGAGCCTGGCGTACGTGATCTACACCTCGGGCTCCACCGGCACCCCCAAGGGCGTGCAGATCGAGCACCGCAACACCGTCGCCTTCCTGCGCTGGATGCTCGACCGCTTCCCGCTGGAGCCCGGGGCGCGGGTGCTCGGGTCCACCTCCGTTTCCTTCGACGTGTCGGTCGCGGAGCTCTTCTTCGCTCTGGCCGCCGGCGGAACGCTGGTGCTGGTGGAGAACGCGCTGGCGCTGGCCGGGCTGGGGGAGGACGCCGGGATCGTGCACGCGAGCATGGCCCCCGCCGCCGCCGCGGAGCTGCTCCGCTCCGGCGGGCTCCCGCGGAGCCTCCGCACGCTCAACCTGGGCGGCGAGGCGATCCCTCCCGCGCTGGCGCAGGCGCTGTGCGAGGCGGGGCTGGAGCGGGTGGGGAACGGCTACGGCCCCACCGAGGACACCACGTACTCCACTTTCTCGACCTTCCGGACCGGGGACGGGCGGGTCACCATCGGCCACCCCGTCGCGGGCGGGAGCGGCTACGTGCTGGACGCCGGGCTGAACCTGCTCCCGGTGGGCGTGCCGGGCGAGCTGTACCTGGGCGGCGAGGGGGTGACGCGCGGGTACTTCGCCCGCCCGGAGCTGACCGCCGAGCGCTACCTCCCCGATCCCTTCGCGGGGGCGGGGGCACGCATGTACCGCACGGGCGACCGGGTCCGCCGGCTTCCCACGGGGGAGCTGGAGTACTTCGGACGCAACGACTTCCAGGTCAAGGTGCGGGGCTTCCGCATCGAGCTGGGCGAGATCGAGGCGGCGCTGCTGGACGACGCGGAGGTGCGCCAGGCGGTGGTGGTGGTGCGCGAGGACCAGCCGGGGCAGAAGCGGCTCGTCGCCTACGTGGTCCCCGCCGACGGGGCCACGCCGACCGCCGCGAGGCTCCGCGAGGCGCTCGGGCGCCGGCTCCCGGAGTACATGGTGCCGGCCGCCTGCGTCATGCTGGAGGCGCTGCCGCTCAACCCCAACGGCAAGACCGACCGCGCGGCGCTCCCCGCGCCGGAGCTGGACCGCGTGGCCGGGTTCGAGGCGCCGCGCACCGCGGAGGAGCGGGTCCTGGCGGGGATCTGGGAAGGGCTCCTGGGCGTCTCGCCGGTGGGGGCGCACGACAACTTCTTCGAGCTGGGCGGCGACAGCATCCTTTCCATCCAGGTCATCGCCCGCGCGGCCGGGGCGGGGCTGGTGCTCACGCCGCGGCAGATCTTCCAGCATCAGACTGTGGCCGCGATGGCCGAGGCGGCGGGAACGGCCCCCCGCGCCGTGGCGGAGCAGGGGACCGTCACCGGCGAGGTGCCGCTGACCCCGGTGCAGCGCTGGTTCTTCGAGCAGGCGCTGCCGGAGGCGCACCACTGGAACCAGAGCTTCCTGCTGGAGGTGCGCGAGCGCGTCCGGCCGGAGCCGCTGGAGCGGGCGCTGGCGGCACTGGCGCTGCACCACGACGTGCTCCGTCTGCGCTACCGGCGGACGGAGGCGGGGTGGACGCAGCGGCTCGCCGACGCCGACGGAGCGCACCTCCCGCTGGAGGTGGTGGAGCTGGCGGGCACGGACGAGGCCGCGCGCGGCGCGGCGCTCCAGGCGCACGCGGAGCGGGTGCAGGCCGGGCTGGAGCTGGAGCACGGCCCCATCGCGCGGGCGGTCCTCTTCGAGGCCGGGGACGGCCGCGCGCAGCGGCTCCTCCTGGTGGTGCACCACCTGGCGGTGGACGGTGTTTCCTGGCGGATCCTGCTGGAGGACCTGGAAGCGGCGTACGCGCAGGCGGAGCGCGGCGAAGGGGTGAAGCTGCCGGCCAAGACCACCTCGTTCCGCGCCTGGGCGGAGCGGCTGGAGGCGCACGGGCGCTCGGCGGCGCTGGGCGAGGAGCTGGCGTACTGGGCGGCGCGGGAGGAGGGAGCGCCCCTCCCCGTCGACCACGCCGGGGGCCGGAACACGGAGGATCGCTCGGGCGTGGTGCGGGCGGTGCTCCCGGAGTCGGAGACCCGCGCGCTGCTGGTGGACGTCCCCTCCGCGTACCGCACCCGAATCGACGACGTGCTGCTGTGCGCCCTCGCCCGCACCCTGGGCGGGTGGATCGGGAAGGGGCGGGTGCGGGTGGCGCTGGAGGGGCACGGCCGCGAGGACCTGTTCGAGGACGTGGACCTTTCCCGCACCGTGGGGTGGTTCACCTCGCTCTACCCCGTGTGCCTGGAGGTGGAGCCGGACGCGGCCCCCGGCGAGGCGCTGAAGCGCGTCAAGGAGCAGCTCCGGGCCGTCCCCGCGAAGGGGATCGGGTACGGGGTGCTGCGCTACCTGGGGACGGAAGCGGCGCGCGAGGCGCTCGCCGCGGCCACGCACCCGCAGGTCAGCTTCAACTACCTGGGGCAGTACGACCAGACCTTCGCCCGCTCCCGCTTCACGCTGGTGCCGGAGGCGGCCGGGAGCGACCACGCGCCGGGGGGCCAGCGGGCCCACCTGCTCGACGTGGTCTGCTGCATCCGCGAGGGGAAGCTGGAGCTGTCCTGGTCGTACGGCGAGGAGGTCCACGATCGCTCCACCGTCGAGCGCCTGGCCGGGGCCTACCTGGAAGCGCTCCGGGAGATCGTCGCCCACTGCGTTTCGCCGGAGGCGGGCGGCTACACTCCCTCCGACTTCCCCCTCTCCGGGCTCGACCAGGAGGGGCTGGACGCGCTGCTGGACGGGGACCGCGAGGTGGCGGACCTGTACGCCCTCGCCCCCATGCAGCAGGGGATGCTCTTCCACTCGCTGCACGACGCCGACGCGGGCTCGTACCTCCTGCAGACCGCCTACCTGCTGGAGGGGCCGCTGGACGCGCGCTCCCTGGAGCGGGCGTGGCAGCGGGTGGTGATGCGCCACCCGGTGCTGCGCACCGTCTTCCTCGCGGAAGGGCTGGACACCCCCCTGCAGCTGGTCCGTCCCTGGGTGGAACTCCCCTGGCGGGGCGACGACTGGAGCGGCCTGTCCCCGGCGGAGCAGGAGGCGCGCATCCAGGAGCACTTCCGGACCGAGCGGGAGTGCGGGCTCCCCCTCGACGAGGCGCCGCTGATGCGGGTTGCGCTGTGCCGGGCGGGCGAGGGGCGGCACTGGCTGCTCTGGAGCATCCACCACCTGCTCATCGACGGGTGGTCGCTCCCCCTGCTGATGGCCGAGGTGATGTCCGGCTACGACGCCTTCCGTACCGGGGGCGAGCCCAGGCCGGAGCCGGTCCGTCCCTACCGCGACTACGTCGCCTGGCTGGGGGCGCAGGACCTTGCGCAGGCGGAGCGGTTCTGGCGCGGCGAACTGGCCGGCTTCCGCACCCCCACTCCGCTCCCGGCGGCGTCCCCGGCCGGGGCGGCGGGGGCGGGGTACGCGGAGCGCGAGCTGCGCCTCGACGCCGGTGAGGTGCGGGCGCTGCAGGAGCTGGCGCGGCGCGCCCAGGTCACCCTGAACACGGTGGTGCAGGGTGCGTGGGCCCTCCTCCTCGGGCGCCACTCGGGCGAGGACGACGTCGTGTTCGGGAGCGTGGTCTCCGAGCGCCCCGCCACGCTGGCCGGCGCCGAGCGGATGGTGGGGCTGTTCATCAACACCCTTCCCGTGCGCACCCGCGTCCGTCCCGGGGCGGGCGTGGCCGAATGGCTCCGCGAGATGCAGGAGCGGCAGGTGGAGGCCCGGCAGTACGAGCACACACCGCTGGTGGAGGTGCACGGGTGGAGCGAGGTGCCGCGCGGGCACCCGCTGTTCGAGAGCATCGTCGTCTTCGAGAACCAGCCGGACGAGGCCTCGCTGCACGAGCGGGGCGAGGACGAGCTGCGGATCACGGACGTGCGCGCCGTGGACCGCACCAGCTTCCCTCTCACCCTCAAGAGCTCGCCCGGCACGGAGATGCCGCTGCAGGTGAGCTTCGACCGGGCGCGCGTGGACGAGGCGGGGGCCGAGCGCCTGCTGGGGCACCTTCGCACGCTGCTCGGGGGGATGGCCGCGGCGCCGGACGCCATCCTGGCAGAGCTGCCGCTCCTCCCGGAGGCGGAGCGGGCGCAGGTGGTGCAGGGGTGGAACGCCACCGACCAAGCGTAC
>JAFAYN010000144.1 GCA_019240375.1 Gemmatimonadota bacterium | reverse complement strand
AGGCGGTGATGCACCTGGCCCGCTACGCCCGCAGCGTCACCATGCTGGTGCTGGAGGACGACATCGCCGAGCGGATGTCGCAGTACCTGGTGGAGCGGATCCGGCGCACCCCCAACGTGCACGTGCGCACCGGGCACACGGTTTCGGAGGCGCGGGGGCAGGGGCGGCTGGAGGAGATCACCATCCAGGACGTGAAGACGGAGGAGACCGAGACCGTACTGGCGAACGCCCTGTTCGTGTTCATCGGCGCGGCGCCGCAGACCGAGTGGCTGGAGGGGACGGTGGAGCGCGACGAGCAGGGGTTCATCCTGCACGGGCCGCGGCTCCCGCGCGAGGACGGGCGCCCGCGCGGATGGAAGCCGCGACGCGACCCGCTCCTGCTGGAGACCAACGTGCCGGGGATCTTCGTGGCGGGGGACGTGCGCGCCGGCTCGGTGAAGCGGGTGGCCTCGGCGGTGGGGGAGGGGGCGATGGCCGTGCAGCTCATCCACGAGTACCTGAACGAGGGGGAGGAGTAGCCCTGCGCCTCACCCCTCCCCGCGCGCCTTGAGCGCTACCCGGCAGATGGCCGCGGGGGCGGTTTCCCCGCCCGCGGTGTGCTCCACCTCGCCCATCCGGATCACCGCGCACCAGGGCTCCGGGCCGCGCTCGGTGGGGTTGGCGGACACCTCCACCGGGACGCCCTCGTGCGCGAAGCGCTCCACCACCCGCCAGGCGGCGACGATGCTGGTGGAGCAGCGCGGCGGGCGCTCCTCGTGCTCGGTGGGGGCGCCCTCGTCCCCCATCTTCCCGCACCTGCGGCACCGCCACCCCGTGGGCATGTGGGCGATCTCCCCGGGGCACCTGCGGTGGCGCTTCCACCCCAGCACCCGCTTCGCGACCAGCTCATCCAGCTCGCTGCCGGGCTCCATCTCGTCGATCGGGATCTCTGCCATGACCTTGTCGGGGTGTGGGCGTGGGGGCGCGCGTCGGACCGCCTCGTGGTGCACACCAGCATCGGACGTGCCGCTCTCCCGCGCCGGTCGGGGAGCGCCGGGAGCAGCGGCGGCGGCACGCGCGGCCCTGCTCCGGGTCCTGCTCCGGGGTCCATGCTTTGCGTGTGCGCCGGCCGCTGCGGGCAGGGTGCCGCGCAGTCCCCCACGATCGCGAAACTGGAGAAAGCCATGCGGACCAACCGTCTCTTCCCCATGCTGACCGTCGCCGCGCTCGTCGGCCTGGCGGCCTGCGGGGGCGGGAACAAGGACCAGGGCGACGACACGGACACCAGCAGCGCCGCCACCTCGCCGATGGGCGACACCGCGGGCACCGGCGCGAACGTCCAGAACACCACGGCCCCCACCACCTCGACCCCGGACAGTATGTCGGGCGGGCCGGGCGCCGCGGGGGCGCCGACCACGGGAACCACCGGGGCCATGGGGACGGACACCATGAACCACGGCGCGATGACGCAGGACACCACCACCAGGCGGCCGTAGCCGTCCGCCCCGCGGGGCGGCGACGCGGAAGGGGAGGGGGCCGGCCGGCCCCCTCCCCTTTTCACGCCCGCGCCGGCGTCAGAAGCTCGGGCCCAGGAACACGGCGTTGGCGAAGAGGGGGAGCATCCCCCGCCACATGTCGCGGAAGTTGGGGTCCCCCGCGAAGCCGATCACCCTCCCCCGCCCCACCTTTTCCGTCCACAGCCAGGGGGTCCCCGCCAGCCGGGCCGGGACCTCGGGCCACAGGTAGCCGGCCAGGCGCAGCCGGGGGAGCGCCGCGAAGCGGACCACCGCCTCGCCGGGGCGCAGGTCACGCGGGGCCTGATAGATCCGATCGGAAAAGACCAGCGCGGGGATCTCGGCCTGGCGGACCCCGGCGAGGAGCGGCGAAAGGGTGTCCACGGTGGCGCGCACGATGGCGCCGGGCACCTCGGCGGGGAGCGGCGCCCCCTCCGCCCCGTCGGCCCGCGTGGTGTCGCGGCGCACCCGCAGCCGGGCCAGCCCCAGCCGCTCGGAGGCCAGCCACTCGGTGGCCCGGTCCAGGGTGATCAGCGTCCCGCCGGAGCGCACCCACCCGGCCACGCGCTCGCGCCCCCCGTCCCCCAGCGCCCGCTCCAGCGCGGCGCGCGACACCGAGGGAACCACCAGCACGTCGAACTCCTCCAGCGCGCCCCCGGCCACCGCGTCGGCGTCGATGGCGGTGGAGGGGTACGCCAGCCGCTGGTCGAAGGCGTACCATGCGTACCCGAACGACTGCCCGGAGACCGGGTCGCCGCCCAGGAGCGCCACGCGCGGGGTGCGCAGCGGGACCACGCTGTTGCTCCCCAGGTCGGTCCCCTCGTCCCCCGCCGCGGAGGAGAGCGCCACCACCTCGGCGCCGGCCTCCGCCGCGCGCCGCTGCACGATCCGGTGCACGTCGGGGCCGTTGGCGGCCACGCGCACCACCAGGACGCCGTCGGGGAAGCGGTGCTCCCCGGCACGGAAGGAGCGGGGCGCGTACCAGACGCGCACGCTGTCGCTCAGCAGCCCAGCCAGGAGGCGGAGCGACGCCTCGCTCCCGGGCGCGAAGGCGTACCCGTAGCGCGCCTGCGCGGCCGGGGGCGCGGGCGCCGGGACGAGCGTCGCGGGCTCCAGCGGCCCCACCGTGCCGGGCATCCCCCAGGCCCGCACCCGGAAGGTGTAGGGGAGCGACCAGGCGGTTAGGTCGTAGAAGTGCTCGGACTGCCCGTTGCGCCGCCGCTCCAGCTCCGCGGCGATGAAGGCGGAGTCCAGCGGCGCGTCCGGCTCCAGCACCGCGCGGGCGAGGCGCCCCTGCGGCTGCGCCAGGTCCACCACGTACGACCCCGCGGGGAAGCCCACCGGGGTGGCCCGTGCTGTCCCGTACTCGGTGGCGGCGGCCTGGGCGGGGGCGCGCAGCCGCTGCACCACGATCCCGTTGTCCATCAGCCGCCGCGCCAGCGAGTCGGCGCGCCCCTCCGCGTCGCGCTCGAACACCACCGTGCGCAGCGGCGAGCGGAGCGCATCGGTGATGGCGGTGCGGCGGTACTCGGCGAAGTCGCGCACCCGCTCCCGGGCGTGCGCGGCGGCGGTCTGCAGGGTGGCCCAGTCGGCGGTGTAGTGGTGGCGCGCCGCCTCCTGCAGGGTGAGGACGGTGCCGTCCGGACGGCGCACCGCGCCGCCCCGGCTGGACGCCTGCTCGTACGTCATCCCCACCGCCCCGCCGTACAGCGGCCACGAGCTCCCGTAGCCGGGGTAGAACTCGTCGTACCCCTCGCGCCGGAAGTACGACCAGCCGTGCGCGTCGAAGGCGGCGATGTTCCCGGCCGCGAACACGTCCCACCAGCGGACGATCCCCGGGTGCACGATCCGGTTCACCGGGTCCATCGGCGGGGGGAAGAAGTAGGTGGAGGTGTACCCCATCTCGTGCAGGTCCACCGCCACGTGCGGCCACCAGCGCAGCATGGCCGCCACCCGCCCGCGCGTTTCCGGGTGCGACTGGACGTACCAGTCGCGGTTCATGTCGAAGTAGTAG
>JAFAYN010000109.1 GCA_019240375.1 Gemmatimonadota bacterium | reverse complement strand
GCCCGGCTCGACGTGGGACAGTTCAAGCTCCCCCTGGGGCTGGAAGGGACCACCTCGCCCGCCGTGCTGGAAACGGTGGAGCGCGCCCTGTTCTCCAGCGACCGGGGGCGCGGCGGCGCGTACGCCGACGTCCGCGACCTGGGCGTGGGGGTGAAGGGCTCCCCCCTCCGCTCGCTGGACTACCACCTGGCCCTCACCAACGGACTGGGCGAGTCGATGAACACCATGGACCCCGACCTGAACAAGTCGCTCGCCGGCCGGGTGGCGCTCCGCCTCCCCTTTCCCGGCACGGTGCAGGTGGGTGCGTCCGGCGCGCTGGACCTGGACGCGCGGGGCGATTCCACCCACCGCGAGCGGATGGGCGCCGAGCTGATGGTGGCGCGGGGGCGGCTTTCCCTCCGCTCCGAGCTGGTGGCCGGGCGCGACGGCGCCGTGCGGCGCCGGGGCGGATACGCGCACGCCGGCTACCGGCTCACCCCCACGGTGCAGGCGGTGGCGCGCTACGACGTGTGGGACCCGGACACCCGCCGCGAAGGGACGGCCGCCGACACCCGGGAGCGCGACTGGCTGGGCGGGGTGAACTGGTACCTGTCCGGCAACAACCTCAAGCTGCAGGCCGACTTGGTCCGCAAGACGCTCGGCGCGTCGCTCCCCTCGCGAAACCTTCTCCTGGTCAACCTGCAGACCTTCTGGTAGGGCGCGGCAGGGGCGGAGTTTCCGTGAGAGGGCGGGCGCGTATATTTACCCTCTGCGGCGGCCGGAGCGCCGCCGCACGCACCCCACCAGGAACGAGCACGTGACCGGACCCGAATCGCTGTCCGCCGACACCGCGGAGATGCTCCTGCGCCGCGCGCGGGAGGCCCGCGCCAACGCCTACGCCCCGTACAGCCGCTTCCCCGTGGGGGCGGCCCTCCTCGCCGAGAGCGGCGAGGTGTTCACCGGCTGCAACGTCGAGAACGCCTCGTACGGGCTGTCCAACTGCGCCGAGCGGGTCGCCATCGGCAAGGCGGTGTCGGAGGGGGTCCGCTCCTTCCGCGCGGTGGCGGTGGTGGGGCCGCAGGACGACCTGTACTGCGCTCCGTGCGGCGCCTGCCGCCAGGTGCTGTACGAGTTCGGGCCCGACATGCTGGTGGTCACCCCCCCGGCGGATCCCGCGGACGGGCCGTACCGCGTCGCCCCGATGCGCGACTTCCTCCCCGGCGCCTTCGACGAGCGCCGCCTGACCCCCGAGACGCCCCGCGGATGAGCACGGAAAGCACGCCCAACGTCGTCGCCCTGATCGAGCGCAAGAAGCGCGGCGGCGAGCTGACCGCCGAGGAGCTGGGCTTCCTGTGCGAGGGGTTCGTGGCGAAGCGGATCCCCGACTACCAGATGGCCGCCTGGCTGATGGCGGTGTGCTGGCGGGGGATGACCGAGGCCGAGACGCTGGCGCTCACCCGCGCCATGGTGGACAGCGGCGAGCGGCTGGACTGGAGCGGGATCGGGCGCCCCACGGTGGACAAGCACAGCACCGGCGGCGTCGGCGACAAGACCTCGCTGGTGCTGGTCCCGCTGATGGCGGCGGCCGGGGCGGCGTTCGTGAAGATGTCCGGGCGCGGGCTGGGGCACACCGGCGGGACGCTGGACAAGCTGGAGGCGATCCCCGGCTTTTCGGTGAGCCTGGGGCTGGACGAGATGCGCGCCCAGGTGGAGCGGATCGGGTGCGCGCTGGTGGGGCAGAGCCCGGAGCTGGTCCCCGCCGACGGGCTCCTGTACGCCCTGCGCGACGTGACCGGCACGGTGGACTCGGTCCCGCTGATCGCCGGGAGCATCATGTCCAAGAAGCTGGCCGGGGGCGCGGGGACGATCGTGCTGGACGTGAAGTGGGGCGTCGGCGCCTTCATGCGCACGGTGGAGGAGGCGCGCGCGCTGGCCGGGGCGCTGGTGCGGATCGGCGAGGGCGCGGGGCGCCGGACGCGCGCGGTGCTCAGCCCCATGGAGGAGCCGCTGGGACGCGCGGTAGGAAACGCGCTGGAGGTGCAGGAAGCGATCGACACGCTGCGGGGCGGCGGCCCCGAGGAGCTGTGGGAACTGACGCTGGAGTTGGGGACGCACCTGCTCCTCCTCGCCGGGCTGGCGGGGAGCACGGACGAGGCGCGCACCCGGCTGACGGAGCTGCGCGACTCGGGCGCCGGGGCGGCCACCTTCGCGGAGCTGATCCGGGCGCAGGGCGGCGACCCGCGCGTGGTGGAAGACCCGGAGATCCTCCCGCGCGCGCCGTACGTGCGCGACTTCGTTTCCGACGCGGACGGCGACCGCTGGGTGGCGGCGCTCGACGCGCGCGGCGTGGGAGAGGCGGCGCTGGCGCTGGGGGCGGGGCGCCGCACCAAGACCGACCCGGTGGACCCGGCGGTGGGGATCGTCCTCCGCGCCAGGATCGGGGACCGGGTGGCGCCGGGCGGCGCGCTGGCGGAGATCCACGCCCGCACGGAGGCGGAGTGGAACGAGGCGGCCGGGCGCCTGCGCGAGCTGTACCGCCTGTCGCCAGAGCCGGTGGCGAAGCCCGCGACCCGCTACGAGATCATCGGCGGATGATCCGGCCGGATGACGGACGCGCGGCGCTCGGGATCCTGCTCCTGGGCGCCTGCGCGGGGGTCCCGCCCCATCCACCCGCCGCACCGGCTCCGGATCCCCCAGCACCCACCGCGGAGCCCGCCCCGGTCGCGGTGGAGCCTCCCGCGCCCGCCCCGGAGCCGCCGCTCGCCGCGGCGCCCTGGGGGCAGGCGCCGCTCCCGGCCGCCTCGGTGCCGTCCGTCTTCCTGGCGCAGTGGAGGAAGGCGGAGAACCGGGCGAGCTGCACGCCGCTCGCCCCCCTTTCGGCGGGCTCCGAGAAGGCGAGCGCGCGCGCCGCGTACTTCGGCGGCGGGTGGGGCGTCGCCTACGACCTGCCGGGGCTGCGCAGCGCCTTCGGCGTCGCGGGGACGGGCGTCGACGCGGCGGGGCCCTCGTACTCCGACTGGCCGTACGAGCGGCGCTGGGCGGACGGGAGCAGCGCCGGCTACGGCCCCGAGGGCGGCACCGGCCCGAGCCAGCTCGCCTACCTCCGCATCCCCGGGCAGGGGTGCCTGTACAACGTCTGGTCGCGCCTGGGGCGCGAGCACCTGGAGTCGCTGCTCGAAAGGCTCCGCTTCGTCACGGGATCCCCGACTCCCGCTTCCGGTCCCTCCTGAACTTCGGCCCGCCGGGGCCCTCCCGGCCACTCCTCACGAAAGGAGTCCCATGCTGAAGGAATTCCGCACCTTCATCGCCCGCGGCAATGTGATCGACCTGGCCGTGGGGATCGTCATCGGCGCTGCCTTCACCAGCGTCGTCAAGAGCTTCGTCGACGACATCCTGATGCCCCCAATCGGGCGGCTGACCGGCGGCGTCGACTTCTCCAACCTGTACGTCAACCTTTCCGGCGGGCACTACGACTCCCTGGCGAAGGCCAAGGCGGCCGGCGCGGCGACGATCAACTACGGCGTCTTCCTCAACAACGTCATCTCCTTCGTGATCGTCGCCATCGCGGTCTTCCTCCTGGTGCGGAGCTACGACCGGCTGCGGACGCTGGAGGAGTCGGCTCCCCCGGCGGAGACGGAAAAGGACTGCCCCTACTGCCTGATGCGGATCCCGCTCGCGGCGAGCCGCTGCGGACACTGCACCTCGGACGTGCCGGCGGGCGCCTCCGGAGCCTGACGGGCGCGAGCCCCATCACACCGTTCCCCGCTGATCCATGAGCATCTTCGGTCAACCCGAGCCCGAGGAAGTCGATGTCCTGGGGCGTCCACTCCGCTGCCAGGTCTGCTCCAACCACACCTTCCACCGCCAGCAGGCCCAGCTGCACGGGGGAGTCGCCACCTTCTTCAACATGGAGTGGGCGAGCCCGACGGCGGAGTGCCTGGTCTGCTCCGCCTGCGGGTACATCCACTGGTTCCTGCCGCGGGGCTAACCGAGCCATCCACCGGTTGCTGGTGTATGCGAGGCCGGCGCCCGACCGGGAACCACTTACCCTACCGAGCGAGACATGGCGACACCGACCTGCCCGGGATGCGGAGTGCAGCTGGAGGGCGGCTTTCTCCTGGACCAGACCAACAACGGCGTGGCGGTGACCCGCTGGGCCGAAGGCTTTCCCGAACGGAGCATCTGGACCGGGGTGAAGCTCAAGGGGCGCAGGCAGTTCTCGGTCTACGCCTGGCGTTGCCCCCGGTGCTTCGAGGTGCGGCTCTACGCGCCGGACGAATAGCGCTGGCCGCTTACTTATCGAGGATCAGCCCGCTGGAGGCGGGAAGTTCGCGTTGGATTTCATCCAATTCTTCATGCTAACCAAGCGCGTTGTTATTGCCTCTTACGCTTAGTGGCGCGATAATTCGGCCTGATACAGTGAGTAGACTCAGTCGCGATGAGCAGCGGCCGAACCCAACAAAAGTTTCCTTCGGGATCCTAACAGGCAATGCAGGCTTTCGAAGAATACGTGGCACTTCTTGAGGCATCGGCACAGGCGGCTTTGAACGGAGATGAGAATCTGCTTCGTCTTGTAGATTTCTCCTCCGTTCTCAACGGTGCTGTAGGCACCGAGCTGCGTGAACGGGTTGATCTCGGTGAACTTCAGAAGACCGGGGCGTTCTTTACCGGCACAGATCTTCGTGGACGCGTGGTAGGCCCGTTGTTAGGCTCTGACCTAAACGACTGCTCGGCATGCGACCCTACATGCGGTGCAGGGGACCTCTTGCTGAGCTTCGCAGAGAGCCTTCCTACGCTGCCAGATATAGAAGGAACCCTCCGGACTTGGGAGA
>JAFAYN010000065.1 GCA_019240375.1 Gemmatimonadota bacterium | reverse complement strand
CAAACACATCGAAATAGTTGGGCGCGACACCGGAGGAGAGCGCGACGGGACGTGCAGCGTCCGTCGTCACCCCGCCCTCGACCTCGATGAGCACGCGCTGGCTGGAGCGCGGGGGCGCCGAGGCATACGTCACGCCGAGCACGCCCGGCTCCGCGGCGATCCGGCGGATCAGCTCGGCCTGGGTTTCGGCGAAGGACTCACCCGCCTGCTCCACGGACGGAGCGGCCAGCGCCTCCCGGGCCGGAGCTTCATCCCGCTCGAGCCGGAGCGTGAGCATCTCCTCGACCGGGAAGGTGGGCTCGGCGCGCGACTCCCAGTAGCTGTTCCAGGCGATCCCGATCACGGGCGGGAGCACAGCCACCGCGACCGCGACCTGCACCACGATGAGCGCCGTCCAGGTGCTCCCCAGCTGCATCCCGGTGGCGCCGCCCATCTGGCGGAGCGTGGACTGCAGCCGCTGCCCGGTGGCCGCCAGCGCAGGGACGATGCCGACGATGAAGGCTGCGATCACGGCGAGACCCATGGCGTACGCGACCGTGGACGCCGGGAGGCCGGGCTCGATCCAGTACGGAAGGCTCCCCGGATTGATGGCGACGGTCTGCCGGAACCCGACATTCGCGATCAGTAGCCCGGTCACCGCCGCGAGCGAGGAGAGCGCGAGCGCCTCCACGAAGAGCTGCGTGATGATGCGCCGGCGGCTCGCGCCCAGCGCCGTGCGGACCGCGATCTCGGCCTGGCGAGATGCCGTCCGGGCGTAGATCAGTGACGCCACGGTGACCGCGACCGCGGCCAGAACCAGAGCCGCGAAGAGCTGCATCGTCCAGACGATCCAGGCCGGGTACTGGTGCACGTCGAGCAGGGCACGGACGTACGGCGTGACGATCGGGCGCAGGGTGGTGTATGTCGCGGGGAACTCGCGCGCGAGCCGAGCGCTCACGGTTCTCAACTCGGCTTCGGCCGCCGCCCTGGAAACCCCTGGGGCGAGCCGGCCGAAGATCGTCACGCGTGGGCCCTCGCCCGGGCCGTGGAGGGCAGGGTCGCTCCGGAGCGCGGTCCAGTAGCCATGGTTGTACGGGAAGCGGAAGCCCTCGGGCATCACACCCACGACCGTGTACGGGGTGCCGTCGAGGCGCACCTCGCGTCCCACGATGCCACGGTCCGCGCCGAAGTTCCGCCGCCACTCCTCGTGCCCGATCACCAGCACGGCCGGAGCTCCCCCGGCCTCGTCCGACTCGAGGAGCGGACGGCCGAGGAGCGGCGGCACCCGCGCCACGTCGAATCCCGACGCGGTCATCTCCGCCACGGGTACGTCACCCGTCGTGCCGCCCGGAACGCGCAGGTAGCGATGGGAGTCGCGGAAGGCGGACAGCTGCCGGACGGACCGCTGGCTCCCCCGCCAGGCGTCCAGGTCGAAGCGGGTCGTGCAGAAGCAGTCCTCGTTCCTCGCATCGAGGTAGTCGAGCGCGACGATCCGGTCACCCTCGTCGACCGGCGGGGACGAGTAGTAGAACGCCATGAAGCTGAAGAAGGCCGTTGCGATGGCAACGCCGACGGCCATCCCGAGCGCGCCGGTCACGGAGAGCACCGGGTGCTTCACGAGCATGCGCAGGGCGAGCTTTACGTCGGGCGTCAGCCCGATCACCGGTGCGAACCAGCGCGCGTCGCGCACCTCTTCCCGGAACCGCTCACGTCCGCCGAAGGTCAGCACCGCCTGCCGCCTCGCGGCTTCCGGGGTCATTCCGGCGCGGATGTTGTTCCGCGTCTCCATCTCGAGATGGAAGGCGAACTCCTCCTCCATCTCGCGCTCCACCTCTTCCCGGCGGATGAGCACACGCAGCCGCTTCCGCCATCGCGTGATCCACTCCATGCGGTCCTCTCCCGATCAGGTGGTGCGCAGGATGGTGTCCATCATCCGCACGTACTCCTGCCAGCTCCGCGACTCCTCCCCGAGTGCGCTGCGGCCGGCCGCGGTCAGCTTGTAGTACTTGGCCCGGCGGTTCTCATCGGTAACGCCCCATTCACTCACCAGCAGCCCACGCTCTTCCAGGCGCTGGAGCGCGGGGTAGAGTGATCCCGCTCCCACGCGTAGCGCGTCACCGGAGAGCTGCTCCAGCCGCTGTGCGATCGACCACCCGTGCATGGGCTCCAGCGAAAGCGCCTTCAGGATCAGGAGGTCGAGCGTACCTCGAAGGATGTCGTTGGATGCGTGCGGTGACATTTGGTTTTCGGAGAGTAGTATCGGGTTCCGATATGAATACGCTTCGTTGTATCGAAAGTCAATACCAGCGTGAACTGGGGCGTGCACCCCACGAGTAGAACCACCAGGATCGTAGCGATCGACCATCCATCCATGATGGTTCCCGGGAGAAGCGCCGCGAGCGCGGAGGGCACTCATTCCGAAACGGGTAGACGAAGCACGGTCGCGGGGTTCACCTGCAAATGCCCCTTTCACACACGGGGCGGGTGTCTGAAAATGAGCGGGGCATTAGAATGAAAGTGGACGCAGAGTACACCTCCGCGCCCACTTTCATTCTTTTTCCCCTCTCAGGAGCAGTCAGATGCGTATTTCACATGCGGTGCTCGCCCTCGTCACACTCGTTTCCGTCGCCGCGTGCAGCGCCCCCGATCCCGTCGCGCCGAGCGGCAGGGCGAAGATGGACAGCGGACTCGGCTGGACAGGCTCGGGAAACATCGTGTCCTCCACCAGCAGCGACTCGACTACTGTGTCTCGTGGCGGACTCGGATTGATGGGTTCAGGAAACTGAGGAACGTAGGAGGGCGCGCGTGGGACTTTCTGGAGCATCGTCCCGCCGCGCCCTCATCGCATTCGCAAACTGGACCGTAAGGTCGGTGGACTCTTCGTCTGCCTTCATTTCAGGCGAGTACCGGCGATCTTTGAAGATTTCGAGGATACGCTCGTCCCGAAGTACACCGTCATTGAGCACGTTCAGTATTTCTTCAGACGTAAGAACCGCCTCTGCTTCTTTTCTCTGGCGAGCGACCTTCAGCGCCTCACCGGCGGCAAGCAAGGCACGCTCCCAATGTCCCAGGTTTCCAGCGCCGAGCGCGAGCTGAGTCAGTGCGGCGGCGTGGCCCTGGCGTGACAGCTGCTGGCGGATCAGTGCCCAGGTCTCCACCCACATTCCCTCGAATACGTCCATCCAACCCGCACCAGCGGCAGCCCGCGTCGTGTTGGCGAGAAGGAGCACGCGGAAAGGAGGCTCCCAGATGTAATCCAGCAGGCTGATGAACACGTGCGCCGCACTTTCGAACTTTCCGTACGAGTCCATCCAGAACCATGCAAAATCGTTCGCCAGGCGATATACCTGGCCATGCCCTGGCCCATAGGCCGTGAGCGCCTGCCTGGCATAATCCACCGCGGAAGAGCCGTCGCCACTGGAAAGGCTGATGACGCACAGGTCGTACAGCGCGTCCCCTTCCAGCGTCCGCAGGCCGTGGCGCTTCGCCATCCTCCACGCGACGGTGTGGTACTTCCGCGCCCGTGGCAGATTACCACGCTGGCGGTGCAGGTTCCCGAGCCCCGACAGCGCCAGCGTCGCCACGTCCCACCGCTCCCCCTCCCGCGCCACGAAGTACGCCCACTTCAGCCACGCCTCCGCGTCCGGATACGCGGCCAGCTTCCGCGCCACCCGGCCGACGTTGTAGGCGAAGTGCGGGTTCTCCGGGTTCAGGCTCTCCGCTCCCTGCAGCAGCGCGACGGCGGTGCCGAGGGCACCGTGCTCCTCCGCCCAGATCGCCAGGTGCATGAGCCCCAGCGACAACCCCTCCAGGGTGTCCTCGCCGGGATCGGCCTCGCGGAGCAGCCGGTCCACGGCGTTCAGGGTGGGCTGAATGGCGGACGCCGCGTCGTCGTACCGGGTGCGCGGCGCATCGTCGCGCACCTCCCTCCCCGCGCTCTGCTCGTCGCGCCAGCCGTCTAGCCGGCGCAGCAGCCGCCAGAGGTACAGGGCGTCGGTCCGCAGTCCGGCCGCCTCCAGCTCCGCCAGCACGTAGCCGTACGGAAGGGTTCCGTCTTCGGGGATGCGGACTTGGCCGGGAACGGCCGGCGCGCACCTGGAATCGTGGGCCATGCGGAATGGTGGGGTGTGGGTTCACGAATAATTTTCGTCCGGAATTGCATGATAATGATGGACAGAGTATACAGGCAAGGAGCCGGTGTCGTATCGGCGGGGAGAGCCGTCCCGCCGCGCGCCGGATCCCGTCCCCGCTCGCCGGTCAGCCGGTCTTCCGCTCGCTGTCGCGCTGCTCTTCCCGCGCGCCGACGTCCGCGGCCACGTCGGCGATGGTGGTCCGCTCCAGCTCCCGCTCCAGGGCGCGCGTGGCGGCGTCGAACCGCGCTTCCAAGAGCGACTGGATGTTGCGCCCCACCGGGCACGCCGGGTTCGGCTGCTCCCGGTGCATCGCGAAGATCTCCCCCTCGTCCACGGCCCGGTACACGTCGCGCAGCGTGATCCGGTCGGCCGGGCGGGCGAGCAGCGCGCCCCCGCCCGCTCCCATCTGCGCCGTGGTGAGCCCGGCGCGCGTGAGCTGCGAAAGGAGGCGCCGGACCAGGGAGGGGTTGGTGTTGACGCTCCCCGCGACGTACTCCGACGTGACGGGCTCCCCCTCCCCGCGGGCGACCAGGGTCAGGATGTGGACCGCGGTAGCGAAGCGGCTGTTCATGGCTCCATCCGGTGTATGGTTTATGTATCCATAATAGTCACACAAGAATCGGTGTCAACCCGGGCGTCCGGTCGGCCGCGATCCCGTTCGCGGCCGGGTTCCGCGCAGTGATAGATTGGGGAATGAACCATCCCTTTCTCCTCGTGGGCGCGGGACTGCTGGCCGGCGCCATGAACTCCGCGGCCGGCGGCGGCACCTTCGTCACGCTCCCCGCGCTGATCTTCGCCGGGCTCCCCGCGGTAGGGGCCAACACCTCCAGCACCGTGGCGCTCTTCCCCGGCAGCCTGGCCGGCGCCTGGGCCTACCGCGACGACTTCCGGGCCTTCCAGGAGGGGCTCACCCTGCGCGCCATGCTGGCGGCGAGCCTGACCGGGAGCGCCCTGGGGGCGCTCCTCCTCCTCTTCACCTCGGCCCGGGTGTTCGAATTCGTGGTGCCGTGGCTCCTCCTGTTCGGCACGCTGACGTTCGCGCTGGGGCGGCGGGCGGAGGTGGTGCTCCGCCGCTTCGTCCACATCGGCCCGCGGGCGATGCTGGGCGCGCAGCTCCTGCTGGGAGTGTACGCCGGCTACTTCGGCGGGGCGGTCGGGATCATGATGATGGCCACCTGGAGCCTGTTCGGGATGCGGGACATCCGCTCCATGAACGCGGCCAAGACGCTGCTGGTGGGGGCCAGCAACGCCGTCGCGGTGGTCTGCTTCATCGCGGCGGGGCGCGTCTGGTGGCCGGAGACCTGCCTGGTGCTCGTGGCCGGCACCGCGGGCGGCTACCTGGGCGCGCGCCTCACCCGGCGCCTGGATCCGGAGCGCGTCCGCCTGGGGATCACGGCCGTCAACGTGGCGATGACGGGGATCGTCTTCTGGCGCGCCTTCGGGCGAGGGTAGCCGGCGCGGGACCTTGCCGCGCGGACCGCCCGCCGCCATTCTGCGCCGTGGGCAGTTTCCTTTTCACACGGGAGCGGAGCGGCGGATGATCCGGGGCGAGCACATCGTACTGCGCACCGTGCGCGAGAGCGACCTCGACGCGCTCTTCGACCTTCTCAGCGACCAGTCCACCCGGGGGGAGCACTTCCCCCTCCGCCTCCCTTCCGACGCCGCCTTCCGCAAGGAGTACCGCGAGACCGGGTTCTGGGGCGACTCCTTCGGCCGCCTCCTGGTCTGCGACCCGGAAGGGCGGATCCTGGGAAGCATCTGGTACTTCCAGACCGCGCCCTACCTGGACGGGCTGGAGATCGGCTACCACCTCTTCGACGTCGCGAGCCGCGGGAAGGGGCACATGAGCGAGGCGCTGAAGCTGCTCGCCGGGTTCCTCTTCGCGACGAGGAAGATCAACCGGCTCCAGCTCGGGATCATGCCGGAGAACGAGGCGTCGCGCCGGGTCGCGCAGAACTGCGGCTTCCGCAGCGAGGGGATCGCCCGCGGGGCCATCTTCCTGCGTGGCGGCAACCATGACCTGGAGATGTTCTCCCTGCTCCGCGCCGACGCAGGCCGCGCCAAAAGCTGACCATCTCGCGACCCGGAGCGCACGGCGACCGGTGTCGCACCGGCTGGCGAACGTGCTCCGGGACGCGGGCGTGCCCTCACGGGCGCCACAGGGACTTCGCCGCTGCGCCCCATTCACGAAGCTTGACTTTCGCTACATTGCGCCCTATTCGTGACAATTATTGGAAATGTTCACCTGATCACTCGAACCGGGGATGGCACATGAGGAAGCGAAGCATCTTCCTGGTCGCGTTCGCGGTCGTCGCAACCGCTGGAGCCGCCTCGATGCCGCGGCAAAGCCCTTCGGCGCTGGACCGGGCGCTCGCGAGCGTGCGGAATGCGCGGGAGCACCGCGCGGCCGAGTACCAGGGGCGGCAGATCGTCTACCACCCCAACTACATCAGCCGGATCGAAGTGGCGAGCGCGGGAGGCGCGCGCACGGAGATCTACCGCCAGAAGTACGGCTACCGGGGTGCGAAGGCCACCGAGCTTGCGCTGAACTTCCGGGATGCAGCCCTCGCGGTGTTCGACCCGCAGGGGCAGATCCTGACGCTTTCCGTGCAGACGAAGGATGGAGAGACCTGGAATTGGACCGAAACAGGCAACCCTTGTCCTCCCATTTGCGCGGTTGACTCGGATTCCGCGAGCCCGGTCATCCAGTTACCCTCGGCAGGTGCCGCTGTCAGGGTGGATCCGAACGCCACGGCGGCCGAACGAGCGCTGGCCAGCGTCGGGAACGGCCGGGAGCACCAGGTCGCGGATCGCCTTGGGCGAAAAGCGCTGTATCACCCCGGCTACATCAGCCGGATCGAAGTGGTGAACGCACAGGGAGCACGTCAGGAGCTGTACCGCCAGACCAAGGGCTACCGAGGAACGAAGCCCACCGAGCTTGCCCTCACCTTCCGCGACGCGGCGCTGGCGGTGTTCGACCCGAGGGGACAGATTCTGACGCTGAGGGTGCAGATGAAGGATGGGGAGACCTGGAACTGGACCGAAGCAGGCATCCCATGTCCTCCCTTTTGCAATGGGGTTGACCCTTTGAGTCCTGACATGCAGCCGCCGCCCAGGTAAGAGCAACGGGATCCTCTTCACCATAGGCTCGCTTTCGTCTGGTACATACTTCCGAAACGAGAGCGGCCCCTCCCGATCCGGAAGGGGCCGCTTTCGCGTGTCCGTGTCCTTGCCGCGGCTTCTTTCCTACGGGTTGCCGCAGGGGAGGAGGTCGATGGCCGTGGACTCGCTGCTCCCCAGTCGCCACCGCCAGCAGTCCGTCGCGCCCACCCGCAGCGTGGTGGCGTAGGACAGGGGACCCGAGGAGCCGCCGCCCGTGGTGTTCGCCCGCAGCTGGATGGAGGGGCCCGAGCCGGAAAGGTCCTTGCACACCTCCGTGCCGGGGATGACGTCGAAGCGCACCAGCCCCGCGTGGGCGACGATGCTCCCGTACCCCTCGGCGGCGTTCCGAATGCACAGCCTCACGGCCCCGGGGCCGGGCGCTGATTCGCCGCCGTGATGGCGCATCGGCCCGCAGGCCGCGAGGGACACGAAGGAGAGAAGGACGACCGGCGCGACTCGATTCATGGAAACTCCTCCCGGAGCAGGGTGGAGCCGTCGAGTGAGGCAGACTCCGTGCCGGGACGCCGGACGCGGTGGCAAGCGGAATGCTACGAATCCGGAAGCGGCTCCCCGCACGTCCCTGTTCACCGGGGGTCGAGCCATTCCTCCGGAAAGTGAGCGATGACGCACAGAGACATCGTGGTGGTCGGCACGTCGGCCGGGGGGCTGGAGGTGCTGCGGAAGGTGATGCGTGGCCTCCCCGCCGACTTCCCCGCATCCGTCCTGGTCGTGCAGCACATGGCGCCCTCCGGTCCGGGGCTCCTCCCCCGGATCCTCCAGGACGGCTGCGCCCTCCCCGTCTCGCAGGCGCAGGACGGGGAATCCGTCGTCCCCGGCCACGTGTACGTGGCCCGGCCCGACCACCACCTCACCCTGGACGAGGGCCGCGTCCGTGTCACCCACGGGCCCCGCGAGAACCACTCGCGCCCGGCGGTGGACCCGCTGTTCCGCTCCGCCGCCCTGGCGTTCGGCCCCCGGGTGATCGGGGTGGTGCTCACCGGGCGGCTCGACGACGGGAGCGCCGGGCTGTGGGCGGTGAGCGCGCGCGGCGGCACCACCGTGGTGCAGGACCCGGACGACGCCGCGTACCCATCCATGCCCCGCAGCGCCCTGCGCTACGTCGACATCGACCACGTCGCCACCGCGGACGAGCTGGCCCCGCTCCTGGTGAGGCTGACGGGCGAGCCGTTCCCCCACACCGGAGACCTGCCCGTGCCCGAGGAGATGCTCGTCGAAACGCGGATCGCGCAGGAGGACGGCGCCCTTCGGCAGGGTGTCCTGTCGCTGGGGCCACTCACCCCCTACACCTGCCCGGAGTGCCGGGGCGTGCTGGTCCGCATCCGGGAGCCGGGGATCCCCCGCTTCCGCTGCCACACCGGCCACGCGTACTCCATCGACAGCCTGCTGGCCGCGGTCACGGAAGGGATCGAGGAGTCGCTGTGGAGCTCCCTCCGGGCGATGGAGGAGGGGATCCTGCTGCTCGAACACCTGTCCGAGCACCTGGAAACCGCGGGCGAGGCCGGAGCCACGGCGGCGATGCTGCGCGAAAAGGCGCGGGAGATGGAGCAGCGGTCCACGACGATACGGAGGACCGTGATAGAGCACGAGACGCTCAGCGTGGAAACGATCGACGCGGCGTCGCCGCCCTCCGGCGCGTGACGGCCCCGCGAGGCGACCGCCGGAGGGAACCCGATGGATGAGATCCGCGCCTGGCCCGTCGGCGGCGGCGAGACGGGCGGGCTGATCCGGTCCCGCGACTGGTCCGGCACCCCGCTCGGCCCCGTCGAAGGGTGGCCGCAGAGCCTGAAGACCGCCGTGGACCTCGTCCTCGGCTCGCCGGAGCCCGCGTCGGTGATCTGGGGCGCCGGGCGCATCCAGCTCTACAACGACGCCTACGCTGACCAGGCGCGGGAGCGGCACCCGGCCCTCTTCGGCGTTCCATTCCCCGCGGGCGCCCCGCTCGACACCGTCTTCGCCGGGGGGCCGGCGGTGGTCGTGGAAGACGAGCACGCCTTCACCTCCGTCTTTTCCCCCATCCACGACGAGAGCGGCGTGGTCGGCGGCGTCCTGCACCGCGTGGCCGCGAGCCCGCGCGCCGAGGCGGTGCTGCGGGAAAGCGAGGAGCGGCACCGTCTCATCATCGAGGCGGCGCGCGACTACGCCATCCTCACCACCGATCCCGAAGGGCGCATCGAGAGCTGGTCGCCCGGCGCCGAGGCCGTGTACGGCTGGAGCGCCGTGGAAGCCCTCGGACGGCCGGTGAACATGACCTTCACCCCCGAGGACCGGGCGGAGGGCGTGCCGGAGGAGGAGCTCGCCACGGCCCGGCGGGAGGGATCGGCCCCCGACGTGCGCTGGCACCTGCGTAGCGACGGGGCCCGCGTGTTCATCGAGGGGACGAGCCGCGCGCTGCACGACGCGGCGGGGGAGGTGCGCGGCTTCCTCAAGATCGGGCAGGACGTGACGCGCCGCCGCCAGGTGGAGGAGGAGCTTCGCGAGAGCGAGGCGCGGCTTCGGTCCGAGGCGGCCCGGAGCGAGGTGCTGCGGCAGCTGGTCACGGCGGTGGAGGACGAGCGGCGGCGCCTCGCGCGCGAGCTGCACGACCAGATGGGGCAGCAGGTCACCGGGCTGCGGCTCGCGCTCCGTGCCCTGGAGGGGGCGGAGGACCCGGAGGAGCGGGCGTCCCGGATCGTGGCGCTGGAGCGGCTGGCGGACGCGATCGCCCGCGACATCCAGGGGCTGGCGCTGAAGCTGCGCCCCCCCGCCCTGGACAACCTGGGGCTCCCCCTGGCGCTCCAGAGCCACCTGGAGGAGTGGAGCGAGCGGCACGGCGTCGCGTGCGACTTCCACTCGGTGGGGCTGGAGGGCGCCCGGCTTCCCGGGGAGGTGGAGACCACCCTGTACCGGGTGGTGCAGGAAGGGCTCACCAACGTGCTCAAGCACGCGGGCGCCACGCGCGTCGGCCTGGTGCTGGAGCGCCGCCGGGGGATGGTCAGCATGATCCTGGAGGACGACGGCGCGGGCTTCGACGTGGACCGGGCTCTCGCCTCGCAGGAAAAAGCCAAGCGCCTGGGGCTGCGCGGGATGCGGGAGCGGGTGGCGCTCGTGGGGGGGGAGATGGAGATCGAATCGTCGCCGGGGATCGGCACCACCCTGTTCGTGCGGGTGCCGGACCCGGCCGCGCCCACCGCCGGGGAGGGCGGGACGCCGTGAAGACGCTCCGCGTCGTCCTGGCCGACGACCACGAGGTGGTCCGCACCGGCCTCCGCTCGCTGGTGAACTCCAGCACCGGGATGGAGGTGGTGGGCGAGGCCCGCGACGGCGACGAGGCGTGCCGCAAGGCGTGCGAGCTGCGGCCCGACGTGGTGGTCATGGACGTGTCGATGCCGGTGCTGGACGGCGCCGGGGCCACCGAGCGGCTGCGGCGCGAGTGCCCGGAGGTGCGGGTGCTGGCCCTGACCGCGCACGAGGACCGCGCGCACCTCACGCGGCTCCTGGAAGCGGGCGCGGCGGGGTACGTGCTCAAGCGCGCCGCCGCGGACGAGCTGGTCCGCGCCATCCGTACCGTCGCGTCGGGCGGCACCTACGTGGACCCGGAGCTCGCCGGGAGCCTGCTGCGCAGGGCGGCACAGCCGGCCGGCGCAGCCGAGCCCGCCGGGGCGGAGCTGCTGAGCGACCGCGAGGAGGAGGTGCTGCGGCGCATCGCGTGGGGGCAGAGCAACAAGGAGATCGCGGGCTCGCTGGGGATCAGCACCAAGACGGTGGAAACGTACAAGGCCCGCATCGGCGACAAGCTGGGGCTGCGCAGCCGCACCGACATGGTGCGCTACGCGCTGCGGCAGGGATGGCTCGCGGAGGGGTGAGCG
Organism: Gemmatimonadota bacterium; assembly: GCA_019240375.1. Taxonomy (GTDB): domain Bacteria; phylum Gemmatimonadota; class Gemmatimonadetes; order Longimicrobiales; family Longimicrobiaceae; genus JAFAYN01. Next base: position 152 of record JAFAYN010000065.1, on the reverse strand, counting down.
GCCCCGTCCCGTGTCGGGGAATTTCCCGACACCGCTTCCCAAGCTCCCGATACCGCCACGTCATTGCCGGGCATATGATCAGGCTCATATGCCAGAAAAGGACACGAACCCGGAAGCTTTTCCCAGGATCGACAGGGACCGCCTGCGCAGCC
>JAFAYN010000008.1 GCA_019240375.1 Gemmatimonadota bacterium | reverse complement strand
ACGAGGCGTACACCTCGCGCAGCAAGGTCATCGCCCGCGGCCACATCGACACCGCTGCCTCGTACCCCATCGACCTGGGCGAGGTGCTGGAGGTGAAAAACCCCATGGGGATCGGCGAGGTGAGCCACACCGGGGGCACCAAGGGGGCGATCTGCATCCTCAACAAGACCGAGACGCGCCTGACCTGCGGCATCTCGCAGGCGGCCACGACCGGCGGCCCGACGAACCCGATCTGCGCCTTCACGTTGCTGGGCAACAACCTGGACGAGGTCATCCCCATCGAGAGGATCTTCCTGATGTTCTCGTCCAAGCCGCTGAACACGGGCGTGGTCGTGGAGCAGTCGTACGGGCCCGGGATCCTCATCGACCTCACCGGCGTCGACACCCGCTCCGTTACCTACGACGCCGACAAGGGGTGGACGTGGGGGGATGAGGCGGGGTGGGCTACCACCTATCCGCCCAACCAGGACCTGGTGCCGCTGGTGATCCAGCCGCTGGAGTAAGCCCGGCGCAAGGGGCGCTTCCTGACGGTAGGGAAGCGCCCCTTCGCCGCGCTCCTTTTCGCATCGACCCTTCCGACCATGAACGGTTTCGACCTGCGTAAACCGGGACGGAATGTGTTCTCCCTGGGAGGGAGCGTCGGGCTATCCATCGTGAACCTGAGCCGGAAGTCCGTCACCATGCACGTGAACGTGAAACGCGGCGGCACCTGGACTTCATGGAACGGCTGTGTGACGCTGAAGCCGAGCGGACGCTGGCGGGTGGCCCGCGAGCAGGTGCCGGCAGAGCAGCTTTGCGTGGTGGTGGCGAGCGGCAGGGCCGGCACACACCCCTTAGCTGTGAAATTTTGAACCGTACGGCGGGTGCTGCCCGCCGCCGAACTCTTCAGGAGATACATGCTCATCGTTTGCACCAGGGATCAAAGTATCGTCGAGGCGGCGCTGGATCCGCGCTCAGGTGCCCAACACTGGGGGGCGCTGAGGGTGCTGAACCCGGACCTCACGCAGGAAGGTGCCACGCATGCCATCGCGGTGGCGCTGTCCGAGCTCGACAACGGAGAGCCGCTCTGTTTCTCCGCGCACGGGAACAACAAGATGATCGGCGACGATCACTGGCAGTGGACCTACGAGGACATCACCAGGCTGCTGACGGAGCACACGAACGGGTATTCCGGTCCGATCCTGATCCACGCCTGCGCCACCGAGATCGTGAACTTCTCGGCCCACCTAGCGGTGAAGCTGGAGAAGGAGCTGGAAAGGATGCTCGCTTTCCGGGGGACGTGTGTCTACGGGTACAACCGGAGCGTCCCGATCGACACCCGCTTCCCCCGGCCCGACCTGCTCGATCGGCAGGTAGACCTGCAGGTGACGTGCGTCACCCGCTGACCATTGCATCCGCGGGTCGAGTGGACGGCAACGCCGGCGCACCGCGCTCGCAGACACTCGCACATCTCCACGGCGAAACCCGCCGAGGACCTACTCTCCAGGTGAAACCATGCTCATTGTTTGCACGACGGATCCCATCATTGCCGACACCGCGCGCAACTCGCCGTCGTCAGCCCCGTGGAACCCGCTGTATGTGCTGGATGCCTCGCTGTCGCAGCAGGAGGCGACGCTGGTCCTGACCCAGACCCTGAAGCGGCTCGGAGCCACGGAGCCGCTCTGCTTCTCCGCGCACGGCAACGACCTGGAGATCGGGGACGCAGACGATCACTGGACGTGGACGTACGGTGACATCGCCGGGATGCTGGAGAACGGCACGCCCGGCTACAAGGGGAGCATCCTGATCCACGCCTGCGCCTCGCAGATCGTGAACTTCTCCTCCAATCTGGCCGTGGCGCTGGAGAACCTGTCGGCGCTGAACGGCACCTGGGCGTACGGCTACAACCGGCCGCTGGCGTCCAACGCCGCCTTTCCGCCGCCGGACAAGCTCGCTCAGCAGGTGGACCTGCAGGGGACGCAGGTGGTGGTGAAGTCCGGCGGGTGACGGAACGGAACGAGGAAGAGGCGCCGCACTCCCAGGGTGCGGCGCCTCTTCTTCGTGCGGGGTGGCCGGACCTCCCGCGCCGGTGCTATCGGTCGCGCTCCAGCATGTGGGGGGCGTGCGAGGCGTGCTCTCTCGCGGTCTCCTGCGCGCGCTCGTTGCGCTCGCTGCGCTGGTACTCGTCGGTGATCCGGGCCATCATCTCGTCGCGGCGCTCGAACAGGCGCTTGGTGGGCCTGGGCTCGTGGTTGTCTAGCGCGTACGCGGCCAGGATCGGGAGCGCCACCGTGGAGTCCAGGTAGCACACCACCGCGTCGGGGAGGCGGTCCGGGTCGATCTTTCCCCAGCTCACCGCCTCGGCGGGGGTGGCGCCGGAGAGGCCGCCGGTGTCGGGGCGGGCGTCGGTGACCTGGAGGAAGTAGTCGTGGCCGCTCTCTTCGAGGCCGAGCACCTCCTGGATCTGCGGCTCGGTCTGGAGCGCGAAGTTCTTGGGGCTCCCGCCGCCCAGGATCCACACGGCGCTCTTCCCGCCCTGGCGCTTGGCGTTGAGCACGATGGCCGCGGTCTCGTTGACGTCGGCGTTGACGTCGAACATCAGCTTGTTTCCCTGCAGCGCCTTGGCGGCCACGTTCATCCCGATGGACGAGTCGCCCGGGGACGAGGTGTAGATCGGCACCGCGTGCTCGTACGCCGCCGCCAGCAGCGACTTGCGCCCGATCCCCAGCTCCTCCTCGCGCTTCGCCACGTACTTGCCGCACAGGTAGTGGAACTCGGCGGTGGACATGGGGCGCTGGAACTCCTCCGAGCCGATGATCTGCCGGAAGAAGGCGTCCGTGTCCAGGAGCACCGAGTAGTCGAAGAAGATGTCGTAGATGCGGACGACCTCCTCCTCGCGGAGCACCGTGTCGGAGATGGTCGGGCTCCCCTGGCGAAGCTCCAGCCCGATCCCGAAGTGGGTGTCGTGGTACAGGTTGGCGCCGGTGGAGATGATCCAGTCCACGAACCCGGCCTCGATCAGCGGGATCACCGCGCTCATCCCCAGCCCGGCCGGCGTCAGCGCCCCGGTCATGGTGAGCCCCACGGTGACGTCCTCTTCCAGCATCCGCTTCGTCAGCAGGTGGCACGCCTCGCGGAGGCGGGCGGCGTTGTACGCCTGGAAGGTGCCGTCCACCAGCTCGGTGACGGTCATCCCGCCGGCGATGCGCCGGGGCTCGATGCGCTTCCCGCTCAGGTACTTGCTCTGGGCCATGTCAGCTCTTTCCGTGTCCGTTTGTTCCGCTCATTCGGCGTCGTGCTTCGCCGGGTGCGCAGGGGTGCCGTCGGTGCTCCCGCCCTCGGTGGCGGACACCGTGGTGCTCGCCGGGGCGGGCGTCTCCTGCGCGGTGGCGAAGTTGCGCTCGTAGAAGTCCACCACCGTGCGCGTCGCCTCCTCGGGCGAGTCGGTCACGATGAGGAGCTTCAGGTCGTCCCGCGAGATCTTCCCCTCCTCCAGCATGGTGGTGCCGATCCAGTCCAGCAGCCCCTTCCAGTAGTCGGAGCCGAAGAGGATCACCGGGAAGTTGCGCACCTTGCCGGTCTGGATCAGGGTCAGCGCCTCGAACAGCTCGTCCATCGTCCCGAAGCCGCCCGGGAAGATCACGAACGCCTCCGCGTACTTCATGAACATCGTCTTGCGGACGAAGAAGTAGCGGAAGTTGACGGCGATGTCCACGTAGCCGTTGATCCCCTGCTCGAAGGGGAGCTCGATGTTGCACCCGATCGACAGCGCCTTCCCCTCGCGCGCCCCCCGGTTGGCCGCCTCCATGATCCCGGGGCCACCCCCGGTGATCACCGAGAACCCCGCCTCGGCCATGAGGCGCGCCGTGGTCCGCGCGGCGGCGTACTGCGGGTGGTCGGGCTTGACCCGCGCCGAGCCGAAGATGGTCACCGCCTTTCCCACCGCCGCAAGCGAGTCGAACCCTTCCACGAACTCGCCCATGATGCGGAACACCCGCCAGGGGTCGGAGTGGGTGAAGTCGGCCGACGGGGCGGGCGAGATCGAGGGCGACTCGAGGAGGCGCTCGTCCTCGGTCGGGGCGCCGATCCGGTTGGCCCGGTTGAGCGAGGGGTTGGGCTGGGGCTTGGCTGACGGCATCGGGCTCGGCTCGGGTGGCTTGGAGTCGGGGACAAGATAGCGGCGCGCGCGGCAACCCGCACGGGCTGGCAAATCCGGGACCGTGGTGCGATTTTCGCTCCGAACGCTTCCGGCCCGGATGAACCGGGCCGGACCACGAAAGCGACCGGGTGGGCGGCGGGATCCCGCCGCCCACCCGGTCCGTTCTCCAGAGAGGAGCGGTCAGTTGAAGATACCGGTGGCCTTTCTCGCCGACGAGGCGAACATCTCGCAGGACGGGAAGCTCAACGTCATGGGGATCTTCGACCGGATCGCGGCGTCGGCTTTTCCCACGGTGCACCCCAAGATGGTGTTCGTCTTCCGCATCCACGCCGAGTTCACCGACGTGGGGCGCACCTCGCCCGTGCAGGTGCGGCTGGTGGACGAGGACGGCGGCGTGATCTTCGAGGCCAACGGCGAGATCGTTTCCCCGACCGTGAGCCCCGGCGAGTTCTCCACCGCCAACCAGGTGTTCACCCTGGTGGGGGTCCAGTTCTCGCAGCCCGGGGTCTACAAGTTCCTGGTGTCCGTGGACGAGATGGAGCTGCACGAGACCCCGTTCATGGTGGTGCAGGTGTAGCCGGCGCGCCCTTCCCGGCCTCGATTCCCGTTTCCTTTCGCGCAACCGACGGAGGTTCCATGCGACGACACACCCGATGGCTCGCGCCCGCCCTGGCACTGGTGGCCGCGGGGTGCGGCGACCGGTCCGCGAGCCGGCAGGGCGCCGGCGACAGCAGCGAGGCGTACGCGGCCGTGCCGGCCGCTCAAGCTCCGGCGGCGGCTCCCGCCCCGGCCGCGGCGCAGGGCGTGAAGCCCGCATGCGAGCCGGGGAACGGCGGGATCACCCTCCCGCAGGGGTTCTGCGCCGTGGTGGTGGCCGACAAGGTCGGACGCCCGCGCCACGTCGCGGTGGCGCCCAACGGCGACGTGTACGTGGCGCTGGACGAGGGGCGCAGCTCGCCCGGGGGGATCCTGGCGCTGCGCGACACCAACGGCGACGGG
>JAFAYN010000624.1 GCA_019240375.1 Gemmatimonadota bacterium | reverse complement strand
GGCCCCTCCGATCCACAGCTCGCCCGGCACACCCCTGGGCAGGAGGTTGCCTGCGGCGTCGCAGACGTAGAGCCCCACTCCCGGCAACGCACGCCCCACCACCTGCCAATTGTAGCTCTCCCCCCGCCGCAGCGGCGTTCCCGAGCTGATGATGGTCGCCTCGGTGGGGCCGTACATCGCCCACGCCTGCGCCGCCGGGAAGGCGGCCTGCATCTGCTCCAGCAGGTCGGGCGGGATGGCGTCCCCACCGACGTACACCCGGCGCAGACCGGGAAGCGTCCCCGCGCCGGCCTGCACCCGTGCGACGATCTCGCGCATGAGCGCCGGCACCGCGTGCACCGCGTCGGCGTGCGCCAGCTCCTCCGCCAGGCATTCCACGTCCCGCACGCTTTCCAGCGGCAGCAGCCGCACCTCCCCACCCGAGAGCAGCGGGGCGAAGACCTCGAAGGCCCAGATGTCGAAGGCATAGCTGGCCAGCGCCGGCGTCACCTCGCCCTCACCCACGCCGAAGGTCTGGCACGTGGCCAGCAGCGTATTCACGAGGCCGGCGTGCTCCACGACGACGCCCTTGGGGGTGCCCGTGGAGCCGGAGGTGTAGATCACGTACGCCGCGTTGCGCAGCCCGACCCCACTCCGCGGCGTCTCGGCGGACGCGGCGGCGATGGCCGCGCCGTCGGCGTCGAGCTGGACGACCTCGCCCGCGAAGCCGGGGAGCTTCTCGACCAGCCGGTCGTGGGTGAGGAGCAGGGCGGCGCCGGAGTCGGAGAGCGTAAAGGCCAGGCGCTCGGCGGGATGGGCGGGGTCCAGCGGGACGTACGCTCCACCGGCCTTCAGCGTCGCCAGCACGGCCACCAGCATGTCCACGTCGCGCTCCAGGCAGATGCCCACCCGGCTCTCCACGCCCACGCCACGCTGGCGCAGGTGGTTCGCCAGCTGGCTGGAGCGGCGCTCCAGCTCCTGGTAGGTGAGCGCTCCGCTGCGCCCGGCGACGGCCGTCGTGTCGGGCGTACGCGCGGCCTGCGCCCGGACCATCTCGTGCACGCAGGCCGGCGCCCCGGCCACGGGCTCCTCGCGGGACGCGGCCAGCAGCTGCGACCGCTCCGTCCCGCGCAGCAGTGACAGCTCCGAGAGACGTGCGCCCGGGTCCACCGCAAGGACTTCCAGCACGATCTCCAGGTGCCTCGCCATGCGCTCGGCGGTCTCCGCATCGAACAGCGCCACCCGGTAGACGAGTGCCGCGTCGAGCCTTCCTCCCACGTCCGCGAACACCAGCTCCAGGTCGAACTTGGCGATGTGCTCGCCCCCGCCGAACGGCTCCAGTCTCAGCTCGCCCAGCTCCAGCCGCTCACGCTCTCCCCCGGCGACGTTCAGGGTGAAGACCGTCTGGAAGACCGGGGAGTGCGTGAGACTGCGCTCCACCCCCAGCTCCTCGACCAGCCGCTCGAAGGGAAGCCCCTGGTGCTCGTACGCCCCCAGCGTCGCCTCGCGTACCCGGCCCAGCAGCTCGGCCCAGCCGGGATCGCCGGAAAGGTCGGCGCGCAGGGGGAGCATGTTGACGAAGAAGCCGATCAGCCCCTCCGTCTCCCGCCGATTGCGTCCCGCGATCGGGGTGCCGACGACCACGTCGTCCTGCCCGGCATAGCGGCCCAGGAGCACCTGCCAGCCGGCCAGCAGCGTCATGAACAGCGTCGAGCCCTCCCGGCGCGCGAGGGCCTGCAGCCCCTGCGACGTCCGGGGCGACAGCGCGAAGGGGTGACTCCCGGCGTGGGCGCTCTGCCCGACGGAGCGCGGACGGTCGGTCGGGATCTCCAGCAGCGGCGGTGCGTCGGCCAGGCGCTGCTTCCAGTAGCCGAGCTGCGCGTCCAGGGTTTCGCCGCTGAGCCACCGGCGCTGCCAGACGGCGAAGTCGGCGTACTGCACCGGAAGCTCCGGCAGCCGCGGCTCCTCGCCGCGGCTGAAGGCGGCGTAGAGCGCCGAGACCTCGCGGACGAGGACGCCGCGGCTCCACCCGTCGCTGACGACGTGGTGCAGCGTGAACAACGCCACGTGCTCCGTGCCGCACAGGCGCAGCAGGGTGCTCCTCAGCAGCGGCCCCCGCGCCAGGTCGAAAGGCCGCAGCGCCTCCCCGCGGGCCAGGCGCTCGGCTTCCCGTCCGGGGTCGCCCAGCCGGGTCAGGTCCACGATCGGCAGCGCCGCCGGCGCGGGGCCGTGGATGACCTGCACGGGCTCGCCTCCGCGCTCGGCGAAGGTGGTGCGCAGCGTCTCGTGGCGCTGCACCAGCTCGTCCACGCTCCGCCGCAGCGCCCGGAAGTCCAGCGCCCCACTCAGGCGGAGCGCGTAGGGCATGTTGTAGACGGGGCTCCCCGGCTGCAGCCGGTCCACCAGCCAGAGCCGCTGCTGCGCGAACGACACCGGCATCGGCCCCGTCCGCTCCACCCGCTCCATCGGTGGCGCCGCCTCCACGCCCGCGCTCCGCAGCGCTTCGATCCGCGCGGCCAGCGCCTCCACGGTGGGTGCCTCGAAGAGGGCGCGCAGCGGCACCTCCACTCCGAACACCTCGCGCACCCGCGACATCACCCGCGTCGCCAGCAGCGAGTGGCCTCCCAGCGCGAAGAAGTCGTCCCGCGCGCCGACGGAGTCCCTCCCCAGTGTCTCCGCCCAGATCCCGGCCAGCACCCCCTCGGCGGGAGTGCTCGGAGCCACGTCAGCCGCGCTCTCCTCTCGTTCGGGCGCAGGGAGGGCCAGGCGGTGGACCTTGCCGCTGGGCGTGAGCGGCAACGCCTCCAGCGTAACGAACGCGGCCGGGACCATATACTCCGGCAGCCTCTCCCGCACCCACCTCCGCAGCTCTTCGGCGGCCGGCGCCTCCACTCCCTGCGCCGGGACCACGTACCCGGCCAGCCAGCGCTCGGCACGACCGTCCTCCCGCACCGTCACCACGGCTTCCCGCACCGCCGGGTGCGCCCGCAGCAC
>JAFAYN010000622.1 GCA_019240375.1 Gemmatimonadota bacterium | reverse complement strand
CCATCATTCGTTCAGCACTCCAGCCCTCACCCCGGCGCTTCGCGCCACCCCTCTCCCAATCCTGGGCGAGGGGTGCACCACCACCCGATCCCGGCTTTGATCCCGCTCCCCAGCAAGCGCTTCCTGCTCCTCCTCGCGGTGCTCTCGCCGCTCTTTCTGCTGGGCGCCGCTCCCGCGCTCGCGGTCGATGCGCTGCTGCTCCTGGCGGCCGTCGCGGACGCGCTGCTGGCGCCGCGCCGACGGGATCTGCGCGTCGAGCGGCACTCTCCCGCGCGGCTTTCGCTGGGCGCTACGGGTGAGGTCGAGCTGGTCGTCAGTAACGCGACCGATCGTTCTCTGCGGCTGCGCGCCACGGACGACCTTCCCCCGTTGCTGGCGCGGGAAGGCGTGGACACGTACGAGCTTACGGTGGGTCCCCGTCACCGGGAGACCGTCCGGTATCGGGTGCGGGCGGCGGAGCGCGGGGACGCCTCGCTGGGCGACCTGCACCTGCGGGTGAGCGGGCCGCTGGGGCTGGTGTGGGTGCAGCGGCGGGAGCGGCGGAGCGACCCGGTGCGGGTGCAGCCGGGGGTGCTGGAGGTGCGGCGCTACCGGCTGCTGGGGCTGCGCAACCGGCTCCACGAGGCGGGGATCCGCAACGTGCGGCAGCGGGGGGAGGGCGGCTCGTTCGAGAGCCTGCGCGAGTACGTGCGCGGCGACGATCCCCGCACGCTCGACTGGAAGGCTTCCGCCCGGCGCGGCACGCTGACCGTGCGTCAGTACGAGGCCGAGCGGCGGCAGAACGTTCTCCTCGCCATCGACGCGGGGCGGCTGATGACGCAGCGGATCGACGGGCGCGAGCGGATCGACCATGCCCTTTCCGCCGCCCTCCTCCTGGCCGACGTCGCCGCGCAGCACGGCGACCGCGTGGGGCTCCTGGTCTTCGCCGACCGGGTGGAGCAGTACCTCCCCCCCGCCCGGGTGTCGCTCTCCCGCCTGGCCGACGCGCTCGGCTCGGTGCAGGCGCGGATGGTGGAGCCCAACTACCCCGCGGCCTTCACCTACCTGGCGAAGCAGCTCCGCCGGCGCTCGCTCCTGGTGATCTTCACCGACGTGATCGACGCCGCGGCCTCGGGCGCGCTGGTCTCGCACCTGATCCGCTCGGCGGGGCGGCACCTCCCCCTGGCCGTGGCGCTGCGCAACCCGGAGCTGGAGGCCGTCGCCTCCGCCCCCGCCGCGGACGAGCCGGCGGTCTTCCGCCGCGCCGCCGCCGAGGAGCTGCTCCAGGCGCGCGCCGCCGCGCTCACGGCCATGCAGCGCGCCGGGGTGCTGGTGGCCGACGCGCGTCCGCAGGACGCCGCACCGGCGGTGGTCAACCGGTACCTGGAAGCAAAGAGGTTCCTTTAGAACCGGTGTCCGCTCTGGTGCCTACTGTTCTGTAGAACATAGATCTGTTCCTGCTGTCCCCTCCGCTCGGGATTCAACGGAATCGGGGCGCCGCCCTTACAGGCAGGCCTCCAGGATCTCCAGGCCTTCCAGTGCGGCGGCGTGGTCCACCTCCAGACGCGGGAGCAGGAGGAGGGTCGTGTCCTCCGCGCTGAGGATCAGGCCGCCCTCCCGACAGCGATCCCGCACCCTCCGCGCGTAATCGGGGTCGTGCACGTCGACTCCCATGGCGAGCCCGCGGATGCGTAGCTCCGGGGGCTCGGGGAAGCGCATGCCCTCCAGGCGCTGTCGAAAGAGCCCGCTGGTCGCCTCTACCCCCTCCATCAGCCGTTTCTCGTCGCGCACGAGATAGCGGACGCTGGCGATCGCCACCGCGGTGCTGAGCGGGTGCCAGCCGTAGGTGGAGTAGAAGGACCCCTTCTTCTCCATGGACTCCCCCACCTCGGCGGAGGCGACCATCGCACCGAGCCCCGCCCCGCCGCCCGTGACCGCTTTCGACAGGCAAACGATGTCGGGCTCCAGGCCGAACAGCTCCGAGGCGAAGAGCCGCCCGGTCCGCCCGAAGCCGGTGGCCACCTCGTCCGCCACCAGGAGGGTGCCGTAGCGGCGGCAGAGCTCCTGGAGCCCGGTCATGAACTCCGGCTCGGGGATCAGCACGCCGAGGTTGATGATGACCGGCTCCATGACGAAGGCCGCAACGTCGCGGTGCCTGAGCTGCGTCTCCAGCCGGGACAGGGCGTCGGCATCCAGCGGTGAAGCCAGCTTGTGGCAGTTCTGCAGGAGGTTCGGGATCGTGTCGCGAGCTTCCGACGCGCCGATGCTGAGCACCCCCAGCGTGTTCCCGTGGTAGCTGTCCTCGATGGAGAGGAGCTTCCTGCGTCCGGTATGGATCATCGCGGCCTGCAGCGCCAGCTCGACGGCCTCCGAGCCCCCGGTGGCCCGAAAGCACTTCTCCACCGGCCCGGGGGTCACCTTCGCCAGCAGCTCCGCCAGCTCGACCCATGGGGCGTACGAGAAGCCGGGATAGACGTAATCCGGGCCCTCGAATCCGCGGATGGCCTCGCGGATCTCCGGCCGGGCCCAGCCCAGGTTCCCGACGCACCACCCCGTCAGGAAATCGATGTAGCGCTTCCCGGCGGCGTCGAACAGGTGGTCTCCAGCGGAGCCCGCCACCTGGAAATCGACGGGATTGTTCCTGGCCAGGAAGCGTGCTTCCTTTCGCCGCATCGTCGACATGTGGGCCTCCTCCCCTCATACCGGGTTGGCGTCGCGTTCTCCGGGACGCTCGTCGCAGGCGGTGCATCGGCCGTGCCGGGCACCACGCGAGGGGGCCGCTTCCGGCGCACCGGGGCAGCGCGGCCTTACACTCCCTGCGGGGCCTCGCTCCCGGGTCGGTGCGACCTGTCTCCCCCCGCGTCTCCAGGACTCCAGCGGGCGCCGTCGGCCTGGCCGGTGCCGGTGTAGACGATGCGGATCGCCATCCTGCTCAGGCGGTCGTTGAGCCGCCCCTGGTCGCGGATCGGCCACCACCTGTAGAGGAAGATCTCCAGGGGCCCCGACATGGCGGCCCAGCCGCCGATCACCAGGCTTTCCCGGAGCACCACCGCGAGCGGGAGCGTCTGGGTGAGCCCGGCGATCAGGTTGCTGCCGAGCACCGACGCGGTCAGAAGGGGGAGGCCGACGATGAGGCTCTTCCGGCCCGGCTCGCCCTCCGGCAGCTCCTTCGCGCTGCTCACGATGAACTCCTCCGCGTCCCGGTCGAGCGTCCTCCGGTGGAAGGGCGAGGGGTCGATCGAGTCGAAGAGCTGATCCAGGTCACGAACGTAGACCTCGATCCCCCGGCTGCCCGGGGGGATGTCGTCGCCCGCCGAGACCGGCTCGTCTGCCACGCTGCACCTCCGGCGCCTTCAGCCCGGCCACCTGCACGCGCCGGCTGGCGCCCTGTTCCGCCTCTCGCTCCGCCATTTCTTCACCTCCACCTGCGGTACGAATCTCGCCGCGGCGCCGGGAGCAGTTGTCGAGCTCGAAATGTGCAGCCGAGCCCCACCCCCGAGTGCCGGGCGATCGAGAAGCGGGGGGTGACATTTGCCTGACAGCGGGGACGATCGGCGGCCGGGTAGCTTGCGTCGAGCCGCACGCGGCATTCCGAGCACCAGATCCGGGTGAATCAGCCATGACCGTCTCGAAGGGCCTGCCGGAGAAGGAGTCGTCCGACCCGCTGGCGAAGCTGGGAGCCAGGCTCGCGGAGCAGACGTACGTACGGCGCGGAGTGGCGACGAGCAGCGAACCGATCCGCGTTGCCCTGGTGGACGACCACACCATGGTCCGCGAGGGGCTGCGTCTCCTGCTGCGCTCCACGCCGGACCTGGTGGTGATGGGCGAGGCGGCGAACGGGGCGGATGCGCTCGCGCTCGTCCAGCGGCTCGCTCCGGACATCCTGGTCCTCGACCTCGACATGCCGGGAGGCGACGGTGCCACGGTGCTGCGCGACCTCGCGCAGTCGCTCCCCGGAGTGCGCGTGCTGATCCTCACCGTACACGCGGAGCAGGAGCATCTGCTCGAGCTCCTGGAGGCGGGAGCGCGGGGGTACCTCACCAAGGAGGCGGCTTCACGCGAGCTGGTGGACGCGATCCGGGTGGTCGCGGCGGGGGAGATCTACGTGCGTCCCACGGTGGCGCGGCTGCTGGCCGCGGCCGTGGTCGCGCAACCGGCCGGCGAGGCGGCACGCAGCAGCTTCCAGACGCTGAGCCAGCGCGAGCAGACCATCCTGCGGACGATGGCGCAGGGGTTCAGCCTGAGCGAGATCGCGCGGCAGCTCGGCATCAGCCGCAAGACGGTGGACGCGTACAAGCACCGGATCCAGGCGAAGCTCGGACTGGAGCACCGCTCCGAATTCGTCCGCTTCGCCATCGAGGCCGGCGTCCTGAAGGCGTAGTGGCGGGTGCGGCGCCGCTCACCGCACCCCGAGCCCCGACCCCGCCGCCTGGAGCGCGCCGATGAAGGCCACGGGGTCGCGCCAGTCTCCATCGTAGCGCTCCCCGTTGATGAAGAAGGTCGGCGTTCCGTTCACCCCGCTGCGGACCCCGCTGAGGAAGTCCTCCCGCACCGCATCCAGGTGGACGTGTGCCAGCACCTCCCGCCCGAGGCGCGCGGCGTCGAGCTTCAAGGTCGTCGCGAGGGCTACCAGATCCTGGACCCCGAGGGCATCCTGGTGCTCGAAGATGGCATCGTGCATCGCCCAGAAGCGGCCCTGCGCTCCAGCCGCCTCCGCCGCCTCCGCCGCCGGCTCTGCGTCCGGATGGATCTCGGTCAGGGGGAAGTGACGGTAGACGAAGCGAAGCTGGTCCCCGAGCTGGCGCAGGGCCAGCTGCACGACCGGATGCGCCGCCCCGCAGTGCGGGCACTCGTAGTCTCCGTACTCCACCAGGGTCACCGGGGCGTCGGCGGGGCCGCGGGCATGGTCGCCCGGGCCGACGGGGGGGGTAAGCGTAGTTCTGTTCACGGCTGTGCATCCTGGGAATCGATGGGAGCGTGCGTTCGGCGCGCCGGTTCCCGCGC
>JAFAYN010000510.1 GCA_019240375.1 Gemmatimonadota bacterium | reverse complement strand
TATCGCGCACCAGGGGCAGGATGATGATTTCGACGGGGTGGCGGAGAGCGTCCGGAGACCGGCGCGGGCCCACCATCCACGGAGGAAACAAAGCAATACTCGCGCCATACGGATGTTCCTGGCGAAATGCCTGGGTCCGGCCTACCTTCCGGGGGAGCGGCGCCCATGAAACCACGCTTCCCGCGCGGGCTCGACATTTGCGCAGGAGCGGGCGTGCGGCCTCCCCTGTCCGGGGGGGGCGGGACGTGCCACCTGGGAACGAATCGAGCGCGAGGAGCTGATGGAAGGGTACGGCCGCGAGTCGGCGATCCCCGCCGGTAGGATGCGCGACTACGAGATGCTGGGCGTGCGGTTCAACCTGATGACCACCGCGACCTTCCACGAGGCCGCGACCCGCGCCGTGGAGTCCGGCCAGCGCTGGGTGGTCGGGGGGCACAACCTGCACAGCATCTACCTGTTCCACCGCGACCCGCGGATGCGGCGCTTCTACGAGCACTCGCAGTACACCTTCCTGGACGGGATGCCGCTGGTCTGGCTGGCGCGGCTGCTCGGCTTTCCCGCCTCGCGCGTGAACCGGCACGCCCCGGTGGACTGGATGCCCACGCTGCTGGCCCTTGCCGCCGAGAAGGGGTGGCGGGTCTTCTTCCTGGGATCGCCTCCCGGCACTGGCGAGAAGGGCGCGGAGCGGCTGCGCGCGCGCTTCCCCGGGCTGAAGATCGAGACGCACCACGGCTACTTCGACATGACGCCGGGGAGCCCGGAGGCGGAGGTGGTGCTGGCGAGGATCAACGAGTACCGGCCCCACCTGCTGGCGGTGTGCATGGGGATGCCCCGGCAGGAGCACTGGACCGTGGAGTTCCTGGATCGGGTGGACGCCAACGTGGTGTTCAACCTGGGGGCGCTGATGGACCTGTTCGCGGGGGAGCTGCCGATCCCGCCCCGGTGGGTCGGGCAGGTGGGGCTGGAGTGGTTCTACCGGCTCTGCTCCCACCCCCGGCGGGTGTGGCGGCGCTACCTGGTGGAGCCCTGGTTCCTGATCCCCCACCTGGCGCGGGACCTGTTCTCCCGGTCGCGGCGGTCGGCCCGGGTGGCGCTGCTTTCAGGGGAATGATCCGGCCCGGGAGCGCCGCCGGCCCCCGCTCCCGCTGCTTCAGCCTCGCGCCGAGGGGACCTTCGGCGGGGGCATCCCCCCGCTCATGAACACCATCGCCAGCAGGCGCAGCGAGTCCCCGTAGTACGCCCCGTCCCTCGTCGCCACCGTTTCCTCCCACATCTTCCTCCTGAACCCGGCGTCGGGTGACACGATCGCTCCGGCCGCCGCCGGGGCGATGAAGCTCACGTTGTGGCTACTCCCCACCGGGCGTCCGGCCAGCGTGTACCCCTCGCGGATCTCTTCGGGGCCGACCTTCTTCCAGAAGGCGTTCAGGCGGTCCAGGTGCCTGCGGGCGCGCGGGTCGCAGCTCCAGGCGGCGTCCATCGCCAGGCGCCAGGGGACGCGCGCGGCGCCGAAGTCGTAGTGGAAGGAGAAGTGTCCCGCCGTGGACGAGTCTCCGGCGGCGGTGCTCCACCCCGGGAAGAGCCCGGTGGAGTTGCCAGGGCGGGCGGTGAGGCGGGCCAGGACTCCATAGTTGGCGTCGATCACCCGCTCCCAGCGGCGGTCGCCGGTGTAGGCGGCGAAGACGCGGTAGTACGCCGGAGCGAAGTACGAGGGGTTGGTCACCCGCGAGCCGCCCCACACGTCGCCGGGCTTGAGCACGTAGGTGCCCGGCTCCACCGTGTGCGCCATCAGGCTGTCGATCAGGGCGCGGGCGTCGGCGCGGTACCCGCCCCAGCGGGCGTCGGCCCGCACCAGGGCGAAGGCCATGTCCTGGTCGCCGTCGGTGGCGGCGTTGGAGTCCGGCACCCTCCCCGCCGGATCCACCTCCCACGACATCAGCCCGCGGCGGTTGTGGTAGCGCTTCGCGTAGCGCCAGAGCCCGTCCAGCACGGGCCGGTCGCCCAGGTAGGCGGCCAGGAGCATCCCGTACCCGATCCCCTCCGACGAGCTGTTGTCCTTTCCGTACCCCGGCATCCTCACCCGCAGGGCGCCGCCCGCTCCCTGGGTGGTGACGTACCGCTCCTTCCACTCGGCCCAGCTCCTCCGGATCTCCGCGGCCGCCTCGACGGAGTCGGGCGCCATCGCGGCGCCGCACCTGTAGGGCGGACGCTGCGGCCCCGCGCCCTCCGCCTCGCCGCACCCCGCAAGGAGCGCGGCCAGGAGCACCGCCACGGGAGACCGGACGCGCACCTAGAGCACCCGGGTGATGAGCTGCCGCCCGCCCTGGACCAGCAGCAGGTAGAGGGTTTCCGCGATCGGGATCAGGAGCAGGGCCCCCAGCCCGCACATGAAGGTGCCGAGCACGACCCGCAGCGCGCTCTGCACCCACACGTGCCAGGGGATTCCCGCCGCGGGCTCGACGACCTCCACCTTCGCGGGGGCCGGCGCCTGCGCGCGGGCTTCGCGGCTGCGCTTCAGCATCGCCTGGAGGTGGCGGTCGGCCGGGGCGAGCCAGACGGCGGCGCGATACTCGTCCTCCGCCGCCCGCCACCTCCGCTCCCGGAAGAGCGCTTCGGCCAGGCGGGCGTGGTGGAGCGGGTCGGCCGGGGCGATGGCGACCGCGCGCCGCAGCTCCGCCTCCGCTTCGGGGAGCCGCCCCGCGCGGAGGAGCGCGGCGCCGGCCTCGCTGTGCTCGCGCGCCTCCTGGGCGCTGGCGACGGTCGGCGGGGCGGCGGGGAGGACGAGGGGCGCGGCTGCCGCCTCGGCGGGAGCCGCCGCCGTGGCCGCGACTCCGGGGGACGGCACGCAGCCGAAGCTCCCCGGGCCGGTGGCGGTCCAGCTCCCTCCCGCGCAGCCGACCGCCTGGATCGCGCCGGGGGCCGGGGCCGCCGCTCCGCCCGGCGCCGCGGCCACGGACGACGGGGCGGGGGAGGGGGCGCCCTGTCCCGGGAGGGTAGCGAGGCGGGTGATCCGCAGGTTGCTCACCCGGATCCCGGAAACCGTCCCCGCGCCGAAGGCGAAGACGGTGTTGTCGTCCACGTCGGGGGCGTAGCCGTGGGCGCGGATCCGCACGCACCGCTCGGGGAAGGTGGGCGCCGCGGCGGTTCCGCCGCGCTCCCCTTCCAGCGCCACGTCGTAGCTCAGCTCCACGTCGTACGGGTTGCGGTTCTCGATCACCAGCCGCGCGCCCGCGGCGGCGGAGTCGGCGTCCATCCGGGAGTGGAAGAGCACGCCCCCCTGCCGGAACAGGAGCCCGAAGGTGCCGAGCGCGGCGGGTGCCTCGGCCACGGAGGCCGCGCCGGCCGGGCACCGCTCCTGCGAGCGGGCCGGCGCGGCGAGGGCCAGGAGCG
This sequence comes from Gemmatimonadota bacterium, assembly GCA_019240375.1. Lineage (GTDB taxonomy): Bacteria > Gemmatimonadota > Gemmatimonadetes > Longimicrobiales > Longimicrobiaceae > JAFAYN01. The sequence goes on along the minus strand of JAFAYN010000510.1, from coordinate 1,299 downwards.
CGGCGGCCAAGACGAGCGCGGGGGGCCTCATGCGCGCACCAGCAGGTCGCCGGGCAGGGTGCCGCTGCTCCGGAGCGTCCCCTCGGGGAGCTCCAGCGCGTCGCGCGCGTCGGGATGCCACCCGCTGCGCGCCCTGGGGGCGAGGCCGTGGTACAGCGCCACCACCGCGCCGGCACGGTCCAGGAAGGCCACGTCGATCGGGTACGTCATCCCCACCATGTGCACCCCGCTGCACGGGGTCAGGAGCATCCCCTCTCCCGGCGCGAGCGCGGGTCTCCCCAGCAGCCCGCGCAGCCGCAGCCACCAGCGGTCGGCCAGGCCGACGCGCGTCCCCAGCGTGCTCCCCCGGGTCGTGTTCACCACCTGCACCTGCTTCATTTCACCTCGCTCAGCGTACGGACCACCTGGATCAGCGCGGGGCCCAGCAGCACCACGAACATCGCCGGGAAGATGAAGAGCACCAGCGGGAAGATCAGCTTGACCGTGGTCTTCGCCGCCGCCTCCTCGGTGCGCTGGCGGCGCTGGGTGCGGAGCGAGTCGGCGTGTACCCGCAGCGCCTGCCCCACCGAGGTCCCGAAGCGGTCCGTCTGGATCAGCATCGCCCCCAGCGAGCGCAGCTCTGCCACCCCGGTCCGCTCCCCCAGGTTGCGGAGCGCGTCCTGCCGGGGCGACCCCGCGCGGATCTCCAGGTTCACCAGCGCCAGCTCCTCGCCCACCACCGGGCTGACGAAGCGGATCTCCTGGGCCACGCGCAGGAGCGCCTGGTTGATCCCCAGCCCCGCCTCCACGCACACCACCAGCAGGTCGAGCGCGTCCGGGAGCCCTCGGCGGATCTCCGCCTGCCGCCCCGCGATCCGCCGCCGCACGTAGAAGGCGGGGGCGATGAACCCCAGCGTCCCCGCCCACGCCGCCACCAGGAGGGTCACCATCGCCTGCGCCCCGGCCAGCGGGAGGAGGAGGAGGGTGGCCCCGCCCAGCGCCAGCGCCGCGGCCACCCGCGTCCCCCAGTAGTAGGTGGGGGCCTCGGGGTGACGGTACCCGGCCTGGATCAGGAACTGGCGGAGGGTCCCGACCTGCTCCTTCTTCCCCTCCACCCTTTCCCCGAGCTGCTGCACCATGCGCTCCAGCCACTCCCGGCCCGAGGGCGCGGCGCGCTGCGCGGCGGCCTGCGCGGTTCCCCGGTGCTGCAGCTCGGCCAGGCGGCGGCTCACGGCCCTGGGGCGGGCGGGGACCAGCCCGGCCACGCCGTAGACGGCGAGCACCACGGTGGCCCCGAAGAGTGCGGCGATGAGGTAGATC
>JAFAYN010000449.1 GCA_019240375.1 Gemmatimonadota bacterium | reverse complement strand
GGTCCATACACCTACGAGGGGCGTCCCTACGTCCGGCAGGGGCCCACCACGTCACCGATGCCGCAGGAGGAGTATCGCCGGCTCCTGCTGGAGGGGATGCACCCCGTGGCGCGGTGGGAGACGCAGGCCGCGTACGGGATCGGGATCGCGGACCTGGATCACGCGGAGATCACCCGTACGGTGGACGAGGCGATCCGGCGCAGCCGTATGGAGGAGCCGGGAACGCGCGACCCGGAAACCCTCCTCATGGGCCTGGGGCTGATCGAGAACGGGGTGCTGCTGAACGCGGCGGTGGCGCTCTTCGCCCGGGAGGAGCGCCTGCTGCCCTACTATCCCCAGTGCGTGCTGCGGATGGCACGCTTCCGTGGGCGGGACAAGACGGAGTTCGAGGACAACCGGCAGGAGATGGGGAACGCCTTCGTCCTCTTCCAGCGGGCGCAGCGCTTCCTCCGCGAGCACCTGCCCGTGGCGGGGCGCGTGGTCCCCGACCTCTTCGAGCGGGTGGACGATCAGCGTCGGGATCTACGACGACCGGCTGGAGATCTCCAGCACGGGTCGCCTCCCCTTCGGGCTGACTCCCGCGGACCTGGTGCGTCCGCACCCTTCGCGCCCGTGGAATCCACTGATGGCGCGGGTGTTCTACCGGCGGGGAATCATCGAGACGTGGGGGCGCGGAACCATCAAGATCACCGAGCTGACCGAGCAGGCCGGGCTGGTGCGGCCGGAGTTCGAGGAGAGCGCGGGGGAGGTGATCGTGCGATTCTTCCCGACCGGGTATGTGCCGCCGAGCCGGGTGAGCCACGACGTCACTCCGCTGCAGCAGGAGATCCTTGAGTTCCTGGCTCACGCCGGCCCTGTACGCTTGAGCCAGATCGTGGAAGGGCTCCCTTCCGGCACCCCGGAACGTACCGTTCAGGACAACCTTCAGCTATTACGCAAGTTAGGCTTGGTTGATCTGAAGGGTTATACGCGGGCGTCACGATGGATGCTGAAGGGGATGCCGCTTTAGAGCAGATCCCGGATGGATCTAGAGAACGAGAGAAGGGTAGACGGTGTGGTTTAAGTCTCATTTCCGCACCGGAGTACGATGGCAGCACCCTACTCGACCGACTTGCGTAAGCGCGCGGTCTCCACCGCACTAAGGGGAGAACAGACGCGCGCCGAGGTAGCCCGACAGTTCGACATCAGTGAAGCAACCCTCTATACCTGGTTGCGGCGTTGGAAAGAGGACTCCACCCTGGAGCCACTCCCCCATGGAGGCGGGCCGCAGCCAAGCCTAGATGAAGCGGGGATGAAGCAGTTGGCAGATTGGGTCGAGCAAGACAACGACCGCACGATTGATGAGTACCGCACATGGGTGGCCGAACGCCTCGGAGTGAGCACGAGCCGTTCGGCTCTGCACCGCGCGCTGCAGAAGCTGAAACTCCCGAGGAAAAAAGACACTCCGGGCCGCTGAGCAGGATCGTCCAGACGTACAGCAGAAGCGAGCCGAGTTCCGCGCCACGATCGCAGGCATGGACGTGCGGGCGTTGGTCTTCGTAGACGAGAGCGGGATCGACACCCACATGGTGCGCCGCTACGCTCGCGCTGCACCCGGAGCGCGGGCCCATGGGAGTGTGCCGTTTGGCGGTTACCAGCGCCTGACGATCCTGGGCGGGCTCGCCTTGGAGGGGCTCCTCGGCGTGATGAGTATTCCGGCAGCCACCGACACGCCGGTCTTCCTCGCCTACCTGGATCACGTTCTCATCCCCGAGTTGGTGGAGAAGAAGCCCGGCGCCATGGTCGTCTTGGACAACCTGAAGCCGCATCTGGTGCCCCAGGTCCGCGAGAAGCTCCAAGCGGCAGGCTTACGTCTGCTCTACCTGCCGCCCTACTCGCCTGACTTCGCTCCCATCGAGCAGGCCTGGAGCAAGCTGAAGACCCTGCTGCGAGCGGCCGCAGCGCGAACCGTCGAGGCGCTGGAGAGCGCGCTGGCCGAGGTCCTCGACTCCATCACTGCGGCGGACGCCATGGGCTGGTTCCAGCACTGCGGCTACTTACTCTGAATCCGTTCGGGAACCGCTCTAATGGGCGCAGGTTCCGGCAAGCGACGTGTGAAACCGTTCTAAACCGTTCTAAACCGTTCTGCCGGACGGGTCCCGGTCTTGCTCTCCCCGGCCGGGACGACCCCGAACCCGGAGAGACCATGGCCGCTTCGCCCACCCCGCTCCCGCTCTCCTTCGAGCCGATGAAGGCCACCCTCGCGCGGGAGGTCCCGCACGGAGGCGACTGGGTGTACGAGGTGAAGTATGACGGCGTGCGGGTGGTGGCGCACGCCTCGGCGGGCGAGGCACGCCTGGTGACCCGCAACGGACGGGAGAAGACCGTCCAGTTCCCGGAGGTGGTGGAGGAATTGCGCGGGCTGGCGCGCGCCGCGGGGCGCCCGCTGGTGCTGGACGGCGAGATCGTGGCGCTGGCGAGGGGACGGAAGCCTGGGCGCTTCCAGGAGATCCAGGACCGCATCCACCTCAAGGACCCCGCCGACGTGGCGGAGCACGTCGGCGCCGATCCCGCGGCGCTGGTGGCCTTCGACCTCCTGGCCGATGGGGACGAGGCGCTGCTGGACCTCCCCTGGCGCGAGCGCCGGGCGCGGCTGGAGGCGCGCGTCGGAGGGGGGACGGGGCACGTGCTCCTGTCGAAGACGGTCTCCGGGCCCGGGGAGCGGGCGGTGGAGCGCGCCCGTACGTCGGGGTGGGAGGGGGTGATCGCCAAGCGCGCGGACGCGCCCTACCGTCCCGGGAAGCGGTCCGACGACTGGCTCAAGCTCAAGGTGCAGTACCGGGAGGAGATGGTGGTGGGCGGGTGGACCGACCCGCAGCGGAGCCGTCCCTACCTGGGCTCGCTCCTGGTGGGCTTCTACCGGGACGGGGAGCTGGTGTTCGCGGGCGGGGTGGGGACGGGTTTCGACCGGGAGGGGCTGCGGACGCTGCGCGAGCGGTTGGAGGCGCTGGCCGTGGAGGAATCCCCCTTCCGCGACCCGCCGCGGACGCGCACCCCCGCCCACTGGGTGCGGCCGGAGCTGGTGGTGGAGCTGAAGTACGCGGAGTGGACCGCGGACGGGCGCCTACGCCAGCCGGTGTACCTGGGACTCCGCGACGACAAGGACGCGCTCGAGGTGACCGGGGAGGGGGTGAGCGTGCAGAAGTGACCGCGTCAGGGATGCGAGCGGCGGCGCGCGTCGAGCAGCTGCCGCGCGATGTCGTACCACCGCCGCGCGTAGGCGATCGGGAGGGAGCGGGCGTCCGCGGCGTATCGCCAGCGCATGTAGGTGGGGGAGGGGACGAGCATGCGGAGGCCCGCGTACAGGCGGAACGGCAGCGACGGGGTGAATCCCAGCGCCTTGTCGCGTACGCTCGTCGCGCCCGGGCGCGTGAGCGCGATCGCTAGGCTCGTCGCGCGGGCCGCCTCGCGCGTCCCGGCGCGGGGCTCCCGGAGGGCGCGCCACACGTCGTCGGGAACGGGCGTCCGGAAGTAGTCGTGGGCTTTCGTGAGCGCCCGCTCGACGGCGTACGTCCAGCCGAGCGTCGCGGCCCGGTCCAGCAGCACCTTCCAGTC
>JAFAYN010000322.1 GCA_019240375.1 Gemmatimonadota bacterium | reverse complement strand
GTGACCAGCCGCGTCAATCCCTCGGTCACGCAGACCACCGCGTGCTCGGGATCCCGCCCTGTGGCGAAGGCGTTGGGCTGGTCGTGCGGCGCGATCGCCACGGTGGGCATGGGGAGCCCTGCACGCTGCCGCAGCCGGTCCACCATGTCGTACAGCTCCGGCGCCTGCGCGCGGTCCACCACCTGCGCGCCGTACATGCGGAGCACCATGGAGGCGGAGCCCCAGTACATGAACAGGTTCATCCCGGCGGCCATCAGCAGCGCGATCATCAACCCGCCCCTGCCCCCGACGGCGCCGCCCACCGACGCCAGCAGCGCGGTGAGGGCGGCCATCAGGCCGAATACCTTTACGTTGTTCATTTTCGTTTTCGCGTAGCCGTGATCTCCGCCACACCCATCCGGGCAGGGCGGCGCGATCCGTCCCGACCGTACGTGCACGCGTCTACGTGCCTGAGTATCGACCGGGTGTGGATGCGCGTGAGGGAACGATCAGGCTGCGCGGGGAGGGCCGCGCGGGTACTCGGCGCGCCAGACGACCGGGGTCGGGGGCGCGGGGTGCCGGTCGGGAGCCGGCGTGAGGACGACGTACATGCCGAGCGGGGGCAGCTCCGTGCCCGTGCCCGGCAGCGCGACGCTCTGGGGTGGATCGGGGAGGAAACGACCGGTCGGCGCCCGCGCGCCGTGGATGCGCGCGACCGCGAAGGAAGACTTGGATTCGCTCCGCGCCTCCCGGGTGACGGCCGCTCCGTGCTCCACGCCGAGCGCGAGCAGGAAGAGCCAGACCAGGAGCCGGAGCGACGTAGATCGGCGATGGTCGCTCACGCTCTCAATCTAGCCTGATTCCGGCCGGGCTCAAGTCCTGCATGTGTGTACTAAGTTTGTCGATGGTTTGTGTGATATCTCCTTGTGAGCGACCCAGGTATGAAACTCTACACTCTCCGAGCCGAGCAGCGGCTTCCCATCACGCTGGAGCAGGCGTGGGACTTCTTTTCGGACGCGGCCAACCTGCCGCGGATCACGCCGCCCTCGCTGGGGTTCGTCGTCACCTCCGAGCTGCCGCCGCGGATGTACCCGGGGATGATCGCCACCTACTCGGTGCGCCCGTTTCCCGGCGTGCGGACCACCTGGGTCACGGAGATCACGCACGTGGTGGAGGGGAGCCTGTTCGTGGACGAGCAGCGGTTCGGGCCGTACCGGTTCTGGCACCACCAGCACCACTTTCGTGAGATTCCGGGGGGTGTCGAGATGCGGGACATCGTCAACTATGCTCTGCCGCTGGAGCCGGCGGCGGGGCTGGTGCGGCGGTGGATGGTGGGGCCGCGGCTGACAGCGATCTTCCGCTTTCGCCGGGAGTTCCTGGAAAAGGAGTTCGGCCGGATGGATTGAGGGCGGGTGGGGCCGCTCCGGAGCCGGACGGACCCGCCGTCCGGCTCCTGGAGGAAGCGTGGGCTACCGCGGACCCGCACCCCCGGGCCGCGGGCGCGCCACGAACAGCACCAGCCCGGGGTCCTCCGCGCACATCGGTTCCAGCGTGGTGGGGATGGAGGGGAGCGGGCAGTAGTCGAAGCAGTCGCCCGCGCCGTTGCACACCACCGTCTCCGCCGGTGGCGCGGCGCCGGTCCAGGGGAAGCCCACCAGCCGCATCTCCCCGCTCGCCCCCGCCGGAACGGCCAGGCGGAAGCTCCCGTCCGGGGCCGTGACCGTCCGCGCCACCACCGAGCGGTCGTCCGCGCGGATCAGCGCGACCGGCATGGCGCGGGAGGTACGGTCGGAGGAGGTCGCGGGCGCGGTGACGATTTTCCACGCGTACGTCCGCCCCGCGACGAGCGTCCAGCGCACCACCATCCCGGTGGCGGCGAGCTGCGCGCACTCCGAAGCGTCGAACACCGTGCCGCCCGTGGCCAGGACCGAGCAGGGGGAGCCGGCGGGCGGGGAGCCCGGAGCGCGCCCGGCGGGAGCGCCCTGCGCCGCGGCGCCGAACGGAAGGGCCAGCAGGAGCGGAAGGGTCGCCGACAGGAGAGCGCGGCGCACGACGAGTGCGACAGTACACATGGGACGTGGCTCCGGATCGTGGGAGGAAGGACGGCTGCGCGGGAGACTGCAGAGGGTCTAGATAAGCCGTCCGGTGGCACGGCACAAGGAAAACGAGCGCCGGATTCCCGCATCAACCACTCCGCGCCCTGCCGCGGAGCGCCCGTTGACACGCCCGAGCGTGCGGCCTACATTCGCCCTAGGATACGTCAGCGAGCGGTCCCGCCAAGCACTGGTCGGGACCGCTTTTCTTGTGGGCACTGGCGCCCGCACACCCGGGAACGTGTCTGATGAACGAGCATCGCTGTGTCGTGATCGTCGGCTCCCAGTGGGGCGACGAGGGGAAGGGAAAGATCGTCGACGTGCTCGCCGAGGACGTCGACATCGTGGCCCGCTACCAGGGCGGCGCGAACGCGGGCCACACCGTGCACGTGGGGGACGAGGAGTTCATCCTCCACCAGATCCCCTCCGGGATCCTGCACCCCGAGCGCCGCTGCTACCTGGGGAACGGGGTGGTGATGGACCCCTTCCAGTTCTTCGAGGAGCTGGACGCGCTCACCGCGCGCGGGATCGACGCCGAGGGGCGGGTGGGGGTCAGCGGACGCGCCCACCTCCTCCTGTCGTATCACAAGGTCCTGGACCGCGCCTCCGAGGCGCTGCGCGGGACGGGGAAGATCGGGACCACGGGGCGGGGGATCGGGCCGGCGTACGAGGACAAGGTCGCCCGCCAGGGGATCCGCGTGGCCGACCTGCGCGACGCCGCCCGGGTGGAAGCCTCGTTGCGCCGTGCCGCCGAGCGCGTCAACTCGCGCCTGGAGTTCATGGGCTCCGACGAACGCGTGGAAGCGGACGGGCTGGTGGCCGAGGTGCTGGGGATCCGCGACCGGCTCATGGCGATCTCGGTGGACACCGGGAGGGTGATCCACGACGCCCTGAAGGCCGGGAAGAAGGTGCTGCTGGAGGGGGCGCAGGGTGCCCTGCTGGACGTGGACCACGGCACCTACCCGTACGTCACCTCGTCCAACACCACCGCCGGCGGCGCCGGGCTGGGAGTGGGGATCGGGCCCACGGCCATCGACTCGGTGGTGGGCGTGGTCAAGGCGTACACCACCCGCGTGGGCGCCGGGCCGCTCCCCACCGAGTTCCCCTCGCCCATGCAGGAGCACGTCCGCGAGCTGGGCGGCGAGTTCGGCGCCACCACCGGGCGCCCCAGGCGCTGCGGCTGGTTCGACGCCGTGGTGGTGCGCTACGCCGCGAGGGTGAACGGGCTCACCGGCCTGGCCGTCACCAAGCTGGACGTGCTCGACACGCTGGAAGAGCTGAAGATCGCCGTGGGCTACCGCGCCGCCGGACAGGAGATGGACGACTTCCCCGGCGACCTGGGGCTTCTGGAAGAGGCCGAGCCGGTCTACGAGACCCTCCCGGGCTGGCAGACCTCCACGAGGGAAGCGCGCCGCTGGGAAGACCTCCCCGAAGCCGCGCAGGCCTACCTGCGCAGGCTGGAGGAGCTGACCGAGGTGCCGATCTGGTACGTGTCGGTAGGCACCCGCCGGGACCAGATCATCCACGTGGAGCGCTCCCACTAAAAAGGAGCGCCCGCGACGGCACGGGGCCCGCGTGAGGGATGCGAGCCCGAAGGGGCGAGACCCGCGCAGTTTGCGGGGCTCGCCGCCGTTGCACATGGTGGTATCATGTGCTACGGCGCCGCAGCCCGGCCCCCGCCAGGGGGACATGCCCAAACGAGCAGTCCAAAAAGAAGTATGCTGAAGAACCAGGCAGACCAGAGCACCGAAGCCGCCCTGAAGCACGTCAAGCCCCAGGTACGCGAGCTGGGAGCCTACACCCTGCGCCCCTACGAGCCGCGGGTGAAGCTCAACCAGAACGAGAGCCCGTACGACGTACCTGACCAGATCAAGCAGCGCATCGCTGAAAGGCTGGCGGACCGCCCCTGGAACCGCTATCCGCCCTTCGTCGCCAGCAACTTCATCTCCGCCGTGGCACAGGCGACGGGGTGGCCCGCCGAGGGGATCCTGGTCGCCAACGGCTCCAACGAGCTGATCCAGTCCTTCTTCGCCGTGGTGGTGGGAGAGGGGACGCCGGTGGTGGTCCCCGAGCCGACCTTCACCCTGTACCGCCTGATGGCCGAGGTGAACGGCGGGCGCGTGGTGTCCGTCCCGCTGGACGAAGAGCTGCGCTTCGACGTGGACGCCATCGTCGCCGCGGCCAGGGAGTCCGGCGCCGCCATCGTGGTGCTCTGCACCCCCAACAACCCCACCGGCTCTGCGCTCACCCGCGAGGAGATCGAGCGCATCCACGACGAGACCGACGCGCTGGTCCTGCTCGACCAGGCGTACGTCGAGTTCGGCGGGTACGACGCGATCCCCCTGCTGGCCGGGCGCCCCCGCGTGGTGGTGCTGCGCACCTTCAGCAAGGCGATGGCGCTCGCCGGCCTTCGCGCAGGCTACCTCCTCGGCGACCCCGCGCTGGTCACCGAGGTGAACAAGGCCAAGCTCCCGTACAACATCAACTTCTTCACCGAGGTCGCCGCCGCCGAGGTGCTGCGCGCCGCCGACCTGCTGGAGCCGCAGATCGAGGCCATCCGCCGCGAGCGCGACCGGCTGTACGAGGGGCTGCGCCAGATCCCAGGGATCCGAGCCTTCCCCAGCGGCGCCAACTTCGTCCTGTTCCGGGTGGAGCGCGAAGGGCTCATCCACACCCGGGTCTTCGACCGGCTGCTGGAAGAGCACGGGATCCTGGTGCGCGACGTGTCGAAGTATCCGATGCTCGCCGGCTGCCTGCGCGTCAACGCCGGGACACCGGAGGAGACCGGGGAGTTCCTGGAAGCGCTCCGCGACATCGTGACGGGAGGATAGGGGAGAACCGAATGGCACGCACCGGCGCGAGGACCCGCAGCACCCGCGAGACGCGGATCACCGTGCGCATCGACCTGGACGGCACCGGCAACGCCGAGGTCCGCACCGGCGTCGGCTTCTTCGACCACATGCTCGACGCCCTGGCCCGCCACGGGATGTTCGACCTGGCGGTGGAGTGCGAGGGAGACCTGCACATCGACGCGCACCACACCGTCGAGGACGTGGGGATCGTCCTGGGCGGCGCCTTCCTGGAAGCGCTGGGGGACAAGCGCGGGATCGTCCGCTACGCCGACGCCACCGTTCCGCTGGACGAGGCGCTGACCCGCGCCGTGGTGGACGTGTCCGGGCGCCCCTTCCTGCACTACGACGTCCCGCTCCCGGCCAACCAGCCACGCATCGGCGACTTCGACGCGGCGCTCGCCGCCGAGTTCTGGCGCGCCTTCGCCATGGAGGCGCGGCTGACCATGCACCTGGACGGGCTCCGCGGCGACAACGCGCACCACGTGGTGGAGGCCACGTTCAAGGCCGCGGCGCGCGCGCTGGACGCCGCCACCCGCATCGACCCGCGCCGCGCGGAAACGGTCCCCTCCACCAAGGGCGCGCTGTGAGCACCCCGCGCGTCACGGTGCTGGACTACGGCGCCGGCAACCTGCGCTCGGTGGTCAAGGCGTTCGAGCACCAGGGGGCGGAGGTGACCCTGACCTCCGATCCCGCGGAGGCCGCGGGCGCCGGGCGGCTGGTCCTCCCCGGGCAGGGGCACTTCGGCCAGTGCATGACCCGGCTGGAGGCGGGCGGGCTGGGCGAGGTGGTGCGCGGGCACGTCGCCGCCGGGCGCCCCTTCCTGGGGATCTGCGTGGGGATGCAGCTCCTGTTCGAGGGGAGCGAGGAGGCGCCGGACGTCCCCGGGCTGGGGCTCCTCCCCGGCCAGGTGGAGCGGCTGCGCACCGGTCTGCACCTCCCGCACGTGGGGTGGAACGCGGTGGAGTTCACCCCCGGCGCCGGAGCGGACCCGGTGCTGCGCGGGGTGGCCGGCCCGGAGCCGCGCTACTTCTACCACGTGCACAGCTACGCGGTGCAGCAGGCCCCCGGCGACGAGGTGCTGGGGCGCTGCACCTACGACGTCCCGTTCGCCTCCATCGTGGGGCGCGGCAACGTCTGGGGGATCCAGTTCCACCCCGAAAAGAGTCAGGAGGACGGGCTCCGCATCCTGGGCAACTTCAGCAGGCTCTGACATGGCCGACATGGAACCGCGCGCCGCCATCTACAAGGGGCACGGCCTGGGGAACGACTACGTCGCCCTCGCCGAGGCCGACCTCCCCTTCACCCTGACCCCGCCCGCCGTACGCCTGGTGTGCGACCGGCACACCGGCGTGGGCTCAGACGGGATCCTGGCCCGCGTCCCCTCCGACGCCGCCGACTTCGGGGTGCGCATCTTCAACCCAGACGGCTCCGAGGCCGAGAAGAGCGGCAACGGGCTGCGCATCTTCGCCGCGTACCTCTACGAGCACGGCGAGGTCCGGGTGGGCGCCCCCTTCACGGTGGAGACGCTGGCCGGCGTAGTCTCCATGACCATCCTGGAGGCGGGCGCGGACGGGGTCCTCCAGGTGGAGGTGGAGATGGGGACCGCCTCCTTCCGCAGCGCCGACGTGGGGCTGGCCGGGCCCGACCGCGAGACCGGAGGCGAGCTGCTGGAGCTTCCCGCGGGCGACCGGGTGGAGATCAACACCGTGTCGCTGGGGAACCCGCACTGCGTGGTCTTCGAGGACGAGGTGGACGTGGAAGACCTCCGCCGCCGCGCGCCGCAGATCTCGACCCACGTCTCGTTCGCGCGGGGGACCAACGTGCAGTTCGCGCGGGTGGCCGGGCCGGGCGCGGTGGAGGCGTGGGTGTGGGAGCGCGGGGCGGGGGAGACCACGGCCTCCGGCTCCAGCGCCTGCGCGGTCGCCGCCGCGTCGGTTCGGCGCGGGATGATCGCCGAGCGCGAGGTGGAGGTGAGGATGCCCGGTGGGACGCTGCACGTGGTCGTGCGCGAGGACTGGACGATCCTGCTGCGCGGGCCGGTGGAGGGTGTGTACCGCGGCGCGCTGACCGCGGGAATGGTGGAACGGCTGAAGACGCTCTCATGGCCCTAGCCAAGCGCATCATCCCCTGCCTGGACGTCAAGGACGGCCGGGTGGTGAAGGGGATCCAGTTCGAGAGCCTGCGCGACGCGGGCGACCCGGTGGAGCAGGCGGTGCGCTACGACGCCGAGCGCGCCGACGAGCTGTGCTTCCTGGACATCACCGCCTCGCACGAGGGGCGCGCCGCGACGCTGGACATGATCCGCCGCACGGCCGACTCGGTGTTCATCCCCTTCACGGTGGGGGGCGGCGTCCGCTCGGTGGACGACTTCGTAGCCATCCTGGGCGCCGGCGCCGACAAGGTGTCGGTGAACACCGCCGCGCTGCAGGACCCGGAGCTGGTGGCGCGCGCCGCCGACCACTTTGGCTCGCAGTGCGTGGTGGTGGCGATCGACGCCCGCCGTGCTTCTTCCGCGGGGATGGCGTCGGGGTGGGAGGTGTTCACGCACGGGGGGCGCCGGCCCGCCGGGGTGGACGCGGTGGGGTGGGCGCGGCGGGTGGAGGAGCTGGGGGCGGGGGAGATCCTGCTCACCTCCATGGACAGCGACGGGACCCGAAGTGGGTACGACCTGGAGCTGATCCGGGCGGTGTCGTCCGCGGTGGGGATTCCCGTGATCGCCTCCGGGGGGGCGGGGA
>JAFAYN010000283.1 GCA_019240375.1 Gemmatimonadota bacterium | reverse complement strand
ACTGCGCCGGTCTCCTGCGCGGGGGCGGTGAGCCTGCCGGAACTACTGGCAGTCTCCCCACCCGCGGAGGGAGCCACGCCCAAACCGCCGGGCGCGTCTCCCTCCGCCAAAGATTCGGGGGGTACTGCGGGGAACAACGGCCCCCTCCCCCACAGCTTGCCCCCTCGATCCCCCACGGGTGGGGAGGGGAGCACTGCAACCTCAACTACCACTACGTCTTGCAGTGCTCCCCCTTTCTCCTGCTTGCGGGGGAAAGGGGGCCGGGGGGATAGGGGGCCTCCCCTCTACGGCGCCGCATTTGCAACGCTTGACCGGCCACGTCTTGTCGGGGAGTTCGGGCCAGAACCAGGAGCGGAGGAGCGAGTGAGCGACGCCACACCGTCGGAGGAGGGCAGGGCCGCGCGGCCGGGCCAGGAGGCCCGGATGACCCCGTACGAGCTGGCGTTCGGCGAGGCGGGGTACGAGATGACCACCTTCCCCGCGATCCTGGCCGAAGCGGAGGAGCAGGGCGTCGACCCGTCCGACTCCGACCGTTTCTCCTTCCTCACCGTGGGGGCGGAGGCGATCCGCGACGTGGTCCCGACCGACGCCTCGCCGGACGCGCTGGAGCACTACCGGACGCTCCTGTACCAGGCCTTCAACTTCTGGCGCTTCGGCCGGCGCTTCTACGTGCTGGAGCCGCCGGTGGTGCGCTACCTGGTGGAGGCGGCGCCGGAGCTGGCGGGGTGGGAGCTGACCCTCCCGCAGCGCTCGGTGTACGTGCAGCTCCCCGCCAACCTGTTCTGGGCCAGCGTCGATCCGCAGGCCGCGCCCGAGCCGGTGGACGGGTTCTTCGTCTCGTGCTCCGAGCAGCGCGACCCGCGCGGCGAGCCGTACGAGATCCTGGACGTGCTGATGGTGCTGGGGATCCGGCGCGACCGGGCCGGGTTCAGCATGGCCTCCTTCAGCAGCGAGGTGGGGAAGGGGATCGCCGCGGTGTGGGCGGAAACGCCCGGGCGCGACGTGGGGCGCGACTTCGAGAACGTCCTCCCCGGCGGCGAGATCAGCGGGCTGTACTCCATCCTCACCGTGTCCGAGGCGCTCAAGCTGATCGCCCGGGCGCTCTGGTACGTGGACCGGCACCCGGGGCAGGTGGTGGCCCATGCCGCCGCCGAGCGCCGCGCCCACGACCGCCCCGGCGCGCTCCCCTTTTCCCGGCTCCCGTACCACCGCGTCGCGCTGGACGGCGAGGACGGGGACGGAGCGGCGCCCGGCGCTTGAACACCCGCGAGGTCGCCGCCGTCCTGGCCGAGATTGGGATGCTGAGCGAGCTGGCCGGGGAAAACCCCTTCCGCGCCCGCGCCTACACCACCGCCGCGCGCTCGCTGGAGGGAGCCGCGGTGGACCTGGACGCCCTCGCGCGGCACGAGGAGCTGACCACCCTCCCCGGCGTCGGGCCGGCCATCGCCGACACCATCCGCGAGCTGGTGGAGACCGGGCGCTCGTCCGAGCACGAGACGCTGCGCGCCGCCATCCCCGTCGGGCTGTACGACCTCCTCCGCATCCCCGGGCTGGCGACCAAGCGGGTCCGCACCCTGTACGCCGAGCTGGGCGTCGACTCGCTCGACGCACTGGAGGCGGCGGCCCGCTCCGGCCGGGTCGCCGCGCTCTCTGGATTCGGCGCGAAGACCGCCAACAAGATCCTGGACGGGATCGGCTTCGTGCGCTCGCTGGCCGGGCGCCGCCGCTACCCGCAGGCGCTGGAGGTGGCGGTGCGCTTCCTGGAGTGGCTGCGCGCCCACCCCGCCGTACGCGCCGCCGAGGTCGCGGGTGAGCTGCGCCGCCGCTGCGAGGTGGTCGACGCCATCGACCTGGTGGCGGCGACGGAGCACCCGGCCGGTGTGGTGGCGGAGTTCCTGGAGATGCACGGGCTGGACGACGCCACCGGCGAAGGGGCGGATGGGCGCGCCACGGTGCGGATGCGCGACGGACTGCGGGTGCGGCTGCGCTGCGTGGTCCCGCCGCGCTTCGTGGGCGCGATGGTGTGGGAGACCGGGAGCGACGCCCACCTGCGCGAGCTGGCGGCGCGGGCGGAGGAGCGCGGGATGCGCATGGACGCGGACGGACTGGCGCGCGGCGGCGAGCCGGTCCCGCTCCCCGACGAGGGGGCACTGTACTCGGCGCTGGGGCTCGAGTACCTTCCTCCCGAGCTGCGCGAGGGGCGGGGCGAGGTCGCCGCGGCGGCGGAGGGGCGCGTCCCCCGCCTGGTGGAGACGGCCGACCTGCGCGGCACCTTCCACTGCCACACCGACTGGTCCGACGGCAAGGCCACCCTGGCCGGGATGGCCGAGGGCGCCCGGGCGAAAGGGTGGCGCTACCTG
>JAFAYN010000239.1 GCA_019240375.1 Gemmatimonadota bacterium | reverse complement strand
CTGGCACGAGATCGCCATCCGGGTGCTGTATCTCGTCGCCGTCTCCATCTTCCTGTACACCTGGAATCGCACTGCTCCGGGTGGGGGAGCGCTTTACGCACTGTGGCTGGACTATGTCGCGATCGGGTTGTTTCTCGTGATCGGGATGTACAGGATGCGTCTCCGGGAGCACGGCTCCCACGGCAGTGGTGAGCCACGCACCTGATTGCCGAAGTCCGGTCCCCGTCTTCTCCGGGAACGATGGAAGCGGGATCTTGCGGGAGGCGCGGCCGTGGCCGCGCCTCTTTTGTCACGTGGGCTTTCGCCGCTCGTCGATCGCTCTCAGCCCGAAACGTGCAGGGGCATCGGTCCGTCCGGCGGAGCATCCAGACACGCCCGCCCCGAACCCCGACGCTACGCGAAAGCAGCCCATGCAAGCCCTCGACGCCGAGACCGGCACCACCCCCCTCGCCGACCACCAGCAGCTCGCTCGCGACATCTTCCGCGAGCTGATCGAGATCGACACCACCGACACCTCCGGCGACGTCACCGCCGCCGCCGAGGCCGTCGCGCGCCGGCTGATCGACGCGGGCTTCCCGGAAGAGGACGTGCGCGTGCTCGGCCCCGCCCCGCGCAAGTCCAACCTGGTGGCGCGGCTGCGCGGCACCGGCGCCTGTCGGCCCATCCTGCTGCTGGCCCACCTGGACGTGGTGGACGCCCGCCCCGAGGAGTGGGCCACCCCGCCGTTCACCTTCGTGGAGCAGGACGGCTGGTTCTACGGGCGCGGCACCACCGACGACAAGGCGATGGCCTCCATCTGGGTCGCCAACCTGCTCCGCCTGAAGCGCGAAGGGTTCACCCCCGACCGCGACGTCGTCCTGGCGCTCACCGCCGACGAGGAGTGCGGCGACCACAACGGGGCGAAGTGGCTGACGGGTGAGCAGCGCGAGCTGATCGACGCCGAGTTCGGGATCAACGAGGGGGGGATCGGCCGGATCAAGCACGGCCGGCGCATCTCCAACATGGTGCAGGCCAGCGAGAAGGTGTACGTGGACTTCGAGCTGGTGGCCCACGGCACCGGCGGCCACAGCTCGCTCCCCACCCCGGACAACGCCATCTACCACCTGTCCGCCGCGCTGGCGAGGGTGGCCGCGTACGAGTTCCCGGTGAAGCTGGGCGAGGTGGCGCGCGCCTTCTTCGAGCGGATGGCGAACGTGGAGAGCGGCCCCACCGCCGACGACCTGCGCGCCGTCCTCCGCACCCCGCCCGACCCGGAGGCCGCCGCCCGCCTGTCCAGGATCCCCCAGTACAACGGGATGATGCGCACCACCTGGACGGTGACGCGGCTCGACGCCGGCCAGTCCAACAACACCATCCCCCAGACCGCCCGCGCGGTGGTGAACTGCCGGCTCCTCCCCGGCGAGTCGCCCGACGAGGTGCGGCGGCTGCTGGTGGAGACCGTTGCCGACGAGCGGGTCGAGGTCCGGCCGCTGGTGGCCGCCAAGCCCAGCCCCCCCTCGCCGCTCACCCCCGAGCTGATGGGCGCGGTGGAGCGGATCACCGAGGAGCTGTGGCCCGGCGTCCCGGTGGTCCCGACGATGGGGATCGGCGGCACCGACAGCCTGTACTTCCGCCAGGCGGGGATCCCGATGTACGGCGTGTCCGGATTGTTCTTCGACGTGGACGACGTGCGCGCCCACAACCCCGACGAGCGGATCTCGGTGCGGTCGTACTTCGAGGGGCAGGAGTTCCTGTACCGGCTGGTGCGGGCGCTGGCGGGGTGACGGGGCGAGACCGTATGCCATCCGACGTGCAGCTCACCGGCGGCGCGGCGCCGGAACCGGAGGAATCGATCGACCGCGCCCGCGTGCAGCTGCGGGAGGCGCGCAGCGCGCTCGACCGGCTCACCGGGGGGGTGCCCACGCGTACGGTGCTCGCCGAGCTGGCGCAGGAGCTGGCCGGGGAGCTGGCGGAGCACTTCGACGACCTTCCCATGCACCGGTTCACCGGGCACGTTCCGCGCGCCGACGGTGCGTGGGGGTGGATGGTCCCGGCGCGGCGGGTGCCGCACCGGGTGGTGCTGGGGCGCTACCTGGCTTCCTCGCCGCCCTCGAAGCGGGGCGCCGCCCATCGCTCCGCCCTGGCGCAGATCGCGGTGCTGGGGCTGGGGGCCGACGGGGTGCTCCGCGCCGGGTGGCTGTGGGAGAGCATCGTGCTCCCGGAGGGGGTGAAAACCTCGGTCGATCCGCTGGCGTGGGACGACCTGCGCCTGCGGCGGTCGCCCTCGCGCCCGGTGCGGCTGGCGCGCTGGACGGGCGGGGTAGACCCGGCGCACGTGGCCGACCCCGGGCGGGTGCTGGAGGCGCTGACCGCCATCGCCGCGTCGGTGGCCGAGGTCGCCGGGCGCGACCTCGACCTCCTGCGGCGGCTCCTGTAGCAGGGCCCTCTGTTGCAGGCTGTCCCCTGTAACCTGCCGCCCTAATCTACCGCCTGGGCCGCCGTTTCCGGCGCGGGCATGGAGGCGTGGAAGTCCTCCCGGAAGCGCTCCATGTACTGCCGCAGCAGCCCTTCCACCCGCTCCTGGCTGGGCGAGGCCACCAGGAGCCCGGCGTGGTGGCGCTTGTTCAGCCGCCAGACGATCTCCGGGTCGTCGTACGCACCGGTGTCGGGCCACTCCTGCCGCGCCAGCGAGATCAGCAGCCCCGCGCTGTCGTCGCGCGCCTCGGGAGCACGGTACTCCTCCCTGCGGGCGCTGGCGACCTCCAGCCGGGCCCACTCGCGCCACAGGTTGATCCCGGTGGCCGCCTCGGTCATGTCGGCGATGTTGGCGCCACCCACCCGCGCCGCCGTTTCCAGGAAGTAGAACCTGCCGTCCTCCTCGCCGCGGATGAACTCCGTGTGCAGCGCCCCGCGCACCATCCCCAGCGCGATCGCCACCTCCTGGTCCAGGTCCTTGAGCGCGCGCGCCGTGTCGGAGTCGCGCGGGAGGGTGCGCGTGCAGAAGAGCCCGCCACCGTGGTACACCTCGAAGGGCGGGTTCAGGTAGCCGTGCGCCTCGGCGAACAGGATCTCCTTTTCCCAGGCCAGCGAGTCGACGTGGAACACGTCGCCGCGGACGAAGCGCTCCAGCAGGTGGAAGGAGCGGCGGTCCCCCAGCTCCTCGATGATGCGCCACACCTCGTCCGGGTCGTCCAGCTTCCTGATCCCGATGGCCGAGGCCGACAGGCGCGGCTTCAGCACCCAGGGCGGCGGGACGGTCTCCAGGTACTGGCGGACCCGGTCGTTCTGCAGGATGGGGACGAACTCCGGGACCGCGATCCCCGCCTCCTGCGCCCGCATCCGCATCGCCAGCTTGTCGCGGAAGTAGCGCACCGTGGTCTCGCCCATCCCCGGGACGCGCAGGTGCTCGCGCAGCGTGGAGGCCATCTCCAGGTCGAACTCGTCGAGCGGGACGATCCGGTCGATGTGCTCGCTGCGGGCCAGGTAGCTGACGCCGTGGATCACGTCCTCGCGCTGGTACAGGTCCGGCATGTAGAACACCTCGTCGATGCTCTCGCGCGGCCAGTCGGCGTCCCGGAGCTTTTCCACGGTGATGAGCAGGACCCTGCACCCCAGGCGCTTGCACTCGCGGATGAAGTCGTGCCCCTTGAGGAAGCTGGACAGGCAGACGACGGTGGTCGGTCGGGTGTCGTTCACGGTGTTTCGGCGGCAGGGGTGGGCGCGGGCGCGCAGACGAGACGGCTTCCCCCGCGGTTCCATCAGATCCCGTGCCAGGTGCCCGGCCCACGACGGTCGCACGCGACGGCCGCTGCTGGACCGCGCATTGCGGAAACGGCGCCGTGACGCCATTCTCCAGTACCCGAACAAACTCCGGCACGCCGTGGCCGGGGCGCGCCGCCGACACCGGACCGGAGCAGCCGCGACATCGTGAATCCGCAACGTCCCCGTACTCCCCAGGAGCTGGCCCAGGCCATCGTGCGCCTGGTGGGCGCCCACCGGGTCCGCAGGGTGGTGGGGCTGACGCCCGTGTCCCCGCCCGAGGGGCACACCTTCTACGCCTTCGTGGTGCTGGGCGACGACGCCCCGGACGCCCGCGTGCTGGAGGCGAAGTTCTACGAGCGCTTCGCGCCCCGGCGCCCGCGCGTGGAGTTCTGGGTGATGGGGCTGGACGAGTGGGAGCGCTCCCGCCAGCGGGTGGGGCACCCCGCCCGCAGCGCCGAGCTGGAGGGCGAGGTGCTGTACGGGGCGGAGGCGACGGGGCTGGGAGCCTCGGTGGCGTAGCGGCGCCCCCTGGCGGCGGGAAGACGAGAGCGGCGGACCGGATCGCCCGGGCCGCCGCTCTTCCGTTCCGGTGTCCGCGCGTGGCCTACAGGTGGACGCGCAGCCCGAAGCCCGCCTTGAAGAAGCTGGCGTCGCCGCTCCCGTTCTTCTCGGGGATCTGCACGTAGTTCACCTCGGGGGTGATGGACACCGTCCGCCCCAGCGGGTAGTCGAGCCCGGCGCCGACCTGGAAGCCGAGCCGGCTGTCGGAGCTGAAGTCGGTGTCGGAAAGCTCGCCCTTGTAGTAGACGATCCCGCCGCGCAGGTACGGGGTCAGCCCCGGCCCCATCGCCGTCGTCGGCACGCTCAGCTTCACCCCGGCGTCCAGCCCCTGGAGGTTGAAGGTGGTGTCGCCGGTGTCGCCGAACACGTCGTCGTCCAGGTCGAAGGTGATGAAGGTGTACCCCGCGTAGATGCCGAGCGAGGGGAGGAGGTTGAACATGGCGTTCGCCCCCAGCTCGTACCCCATCCCCAGCCCGTCGCCGAAGTCGCCGGTGGGGAAGGCGAGCCCCACGCGCCCTTCCACCGAGAAGGGGCTCGTCCCCTGGGCGTGGGCCCGGGGTGCACCGCAGGCCAGCAGCGCCAGGGCGGCGGCCACACATGCGAAACGTCTCATCTTCTTCTCTCCCATACGGGTACGGATGAAGGCGCCGCGCTTCTCCGCGCGACACGGTCGCCGATGGGCCAGGCAAAAAGCACACCCGCGCCGCTTGACGGGGAACGCGGTGCGCCGCTATCGTTTGCGAAGACAGCCCCGGCGTGGGGCAGGACATGCTGCTCAGAGCAAACCCGTCGAAAGGCGGGGACGCAGAGCCACGGAGCTAACGCGAGCCGATCCGCTCGCCACGCTCGCCGGGCCGCCAGCGAAGAACGATCGCCGGCGGCCCTTTTTGTTTTTGTCCCGGACGGGACCCACTGCGCACTTCGGGTTTGAAATGGCAGACATCGCGATCGACCTCGGCACCACCAACACCCTGATCCACGTGCGCGGCCGGGGGATCGTCGTCCACGAGCCGTCGGTGGTGGCGGTGGAGCGGGACACCGGCAGGGTGCTGGCGGTGGGGCTGGAGGCGAAGCGGATGCTGGGGCGCACCCCGGCCGGCGTGATCGCGGTGAGCCCCATGCGCGGCGGGGTGATCGCGGACGTGGACCGGGTGGACCTGATGCTGCGCTACTTCCTCCAGCGGGTGCTCCCCAGGCGCCGGCTGGGGATGCGCCCCCGGGTGCTGATCACCGTCCCCTCGGGGATCACCGAGATGGAGCGGCGCGCGGTGCGGGCCGGGATCGTGGCCGCGGGGGCGCGCGAGGTGTACATGCTCCCGGCGCCCATCGCGGCGGCGATCGGGGCGGGGCTCCCGGTCACCTCGCCGCGGGGGAGCATGGTGGTGAACATCGGGGGCGGGACCACCGAGATCGGGGTCATCGCGCTGTCGGGGATCGTGGCCGACACCTCCATCCGCGTGGCCGGGCAGCACCTGGACGACCTGATCGGCTCCTTCATCCGCCGCAACCACAACCTGCTGGTGGGCGAGTCGACCGCCGAGGCGGTGAAGATCCAGATCGGCTCGGCGTACCCGGACGGCGAGGAGGGGGAGATGACGGTGCGCGGGCGCGACCTGGTGTCGGGGATCCCCAGCACGGTGCGCGTCAACTCGCGGGAGATCCGGGAGTGCATCCGCGAGCCGATCCAGGCGATCACCGCCGCGGTCCGGCGGGCGCTGGAGATCACCCCGCCGGAGCTGGCCTCCGACATCGTGGACGAGGGGATCGTGATGACCGGCGGCGGGGCGCAGCTCGGCGGGCTGGGGCAGCTGCTCGCCAACGAGACGCACCTCCCCATCCACTTCGACACGGAGCCGGTGACCACCGTGGTGCGCGGGGCCGGCACCGTGCTGGAGAACTGGGAAACCTACCAGGACGCCCTGGTGGCGTGACGTGGAGAAGCCCCCGGGCGGCACCTGCCGTCCGGGGGCTTCCTTCTTCCGGCTGTCGAAGGCTACGCGACGGCGGCCCGGCGGTCGTTCACGTAGGTGAGCCAGCCGTACGGGTCCGGGGCGTTCCCCCGGGCGATGTCCAGGTAGCGCCGCTGCAGCTCGCGCGTCAGGGGGCCCATGCTCCCGCGCCCGACCGGGATCCGGTCCACGCTACGGATGGGGGTCAGCTCGGCGGCCGTCCCGGTGAAGAACAGCTCGTCGGCGGTGTACAGCGTTTCGCGCGGGACCTGCGTCTCGCGCACCGTGATCCCCATGTCGCGGGCGATGGTGAGGATGCTGTCGCGGGTGATCCCCGGGAGGTTGGTCCCGTCCAGCGCGGGGGTGAGCAGCGCCCCGTCGCGCACCAAAAAGATGTTCTGCCCGCTCCCCTCGCTCACCAGCCCGCCCGGCCCCAGCGCGATGGCGTCGGCGTACCCGTCGGCCTGCGCCTGCATCCGGGAAAGCTGCCCGTTCAGGTAGTTCCCCGCCGCCTTGGCGTGGGCCGGGTAGGTGTTCGGCTCCTGGCGCTGCCAGTTGGAGACGCACACGTCCACCCCCTGCTCCAGCGCGCCCTCGCCCAGATACGTCCCCCAGGGCCAGCACACCAGGTAGCTTTCCACCGGGCTCCCCACCGGGTTCATCCCCGCGGCGCCGTAGCCGCGCAGCACCATCGGGCGCAGGTAGCAGGCGTCCACCCGGTTGCGGCGCACCAGCTCACGGCACCCCTCCGTGAGCGCGGGGACGTCGAAGCCCAGCTCCATCCGGTAGATCCGGCACGAGTCCACCAGGCGGCGCAGGTGCTCGCCCAGGCGGAAGATGGCCGGGCCGTCCGGCGTGGCGTAGCAGCGGATCCCCTCGAACATCGAGGAGCCGAACTGCAGGGAGTGGCAGAGGATGTGGACGTTGGCGTCCCACCAGCCGACGAACTCACCGTTCTTCCAGATCCACTCCGTCTCGTTGATCTTGTTGGACATCTACGGTCCTTTGCAGGGGAGGGCGCCGCGCTCCGGCCCTTTCCGCCAGAGGTCGCGGCCGCCCGGGAATACGACAGCCCCACAGGGTAAGGTCCGTACAACCCCCGGTCAACCCGCGCCGGCACTCTCCGCGCCGGAGGCGACAGGCCGAGGCAGGGAGGGGTGGATTACTGCAGGACCAGCCACTCCAGCGCGGCGTCGCGGTCGGCGAAGGCTTCCGCCGGGCGCCGCGTGTACTCCGAGACCGCCCGCACCGAGGGGAGCGCCGTCTGCGGGATGCCCACCATGGCGCGGGCGCGGACGTGGTCGGCGTTCCCCTCGGCGATCTCCGCCAGGACACGCACCACGCGCAGGTTGTAGGGGACGCCGGTGAAGTCGATCAGCAGCCGCAGCGAGTCGGGCGGCTCCGCGCGGATGACGAGCGACACCCGCTCCCCCTCCCGCGCCAGCTCGTCCAGCTCCTCGATCCCGGAAAAGTCGACGACCAGGATCCGCGTGTCCCGGTGGGTGATGAACCGCGTCCGTTCCATGCTCGGCTCCGCCGTACTGAAATGCCACGGGGAAGCCGGAGCGGCCTCCCCGTCCTGTTACCGGCCGTTCCGTGAGCGGGTTCCCACCGCTCCGGGGCTTCCCGGCGACGGGGGACGCACATAGCTTTCCGCCCCGTGTGAGCTACCCCGACCGATGAGCTGAACGACCCGTGAGCACCCTTCCGCCCTTCCTGGAGCTTCCCTCCACCCCCGAGCCGCCCCGACGGCGGAAGAGCGTCCGCACGGCGGTGCTGCTGACGGTCCTGTTCGGGCCGCTGGGGCTGTTCTACGTCTCCCCCTTCGCGGGGCTGCTGATGACCTTCGTCACCGGGGTGGCGGGGCTGTTCACGGTGGGGATCGGGTTGTTCCTCGCCTGGCCCGTGTGCATCCTCTGGGCGGTGGCGGCGACCACCGGGCACCACGAGGAGGGGGACGGCTCCACGGCGGCTACTCCACCCGCACCCCCAGCCTGACCACCAGGTCCACCGCCTGCGCCGGCTCCACGACCAGCCCCGCCATCTCCGGGGCCCCGATCTGCACCCCCTCCAGCTCCGAGCCGCGCACGTCGGTCCCGCGCAGCCGCGCGCCCCGCAGGTCCGCCCCGCGCAGGTCGCAGTCGCGGAAGACCACCCCCCGCAGGTCCGCCCCCTCGAACGAGGCGCCGCGCAGGTTGCAGCGCTCCAGCCGCGCCCCCACGAAGGTGGCGGAGACGAAGAGCGCCATCTCCGCGTTGCACTCCCGCAGCACCGCGTCGTGCAGCTCGGAGCGCGACAGGCGGGCGCCCACCAGCCGGCACCCCGTCCACTCCACCCGGCGGAGGTACGACTTCTCCCACTGGATCCCCGCCAGGTCGCACGAGTCCAGCCGCGCGTCGGCCATGACCAGCCGGGCGAGGCGGGTGCGCGCCAGGCGCGTCCCCTCCATCCGCACCCGCTCGAAGCGCACCGCCTCCGCCTCGGCGTCGGACAGGTCGCCGCCCTCCAGCACCCGGTCGGCGTAGAACCCCTCGTCCTCCAGCGTTTCCAGCGGCCCGCCCGCTCCGGCTCCCACCTCGGGCGGCTCGGGCGGGGCGATCTCCGCCGTGCCGGTCTTCGGCTTCCTCATTCCGCGCTTCTTCCTGTTTTCCGGTCGCGCCGGGCCCGCCCCCGCAGTCGGCTCCCGTACAAGGTAGCGCGTGGGGCGCGGCGGGGCACGCCGGGTGGGAAACGGCCGGCGCCGGCCGGGCCCGGTTCTCGCAGGCGCGTCCGGGAGATCCCGGGCGCCCCATCGCCGTGCGCCCGACCGTGGTGAACCGCAGCCGAAGTCCTCGCAGCATGTCCATGCAGATCCGGATCGTCCCCCTGCTCGTCGCGGCGCTGGTCATGGCGGCGTGCGGCCGCTCGCCCGCGTCGCGTGGTGACCAGGGGCCCACCCCGCCCGCCGTCGCCCCGCCCGCTCCGGTCGCCGCCGCTCCCGATACCACATCCGCCCTGGTCCCGCTCCCCACCCCCGACGAGCAGGCGCGCGGGATCGCGGCGCTGCGCCAGGGGCAGGCGCTGGCGAGCGCGGGGGACACGCGCGGGGCCGAGCGGGTGTTCGCGGAGGCGGCGCGGGTGATGCCCGCCTTCCACGGGTGGGCGTACGTGCTCGCCGCGCGCGCTGCGGCCGGCGCTGGGGACACGGCCTCGGTGCGCCGCGTCCTGGAAGGGGTGGGCGATCCCACGGCGCGCGAGCAGGGGTGGCGGGTCCGTGCCGACGCGCTGCGCCGGGCGGGCGACACGGCCGCGGCGGCGGAGGTGGCGGAAGGGGCCGCGCCGAGCGTCCCCAGCCGGAGCGGACAGGCGGCGTCGTGGGCCGCCGCGGGAGAGGCCCGCCGCGCCACGGGCGACCTGGCGGGCGCGACCGCCGACCTGCGCCGCGCCATGCAGGCCGCCCCCGCGTCGCCGGGCGGCGTGGCGGCGGCCCGGGTCGCGGCGGAGCTGCCGGGGCTGGCACCGGAGGACCGGCTGCTCGCCGGGCGGACGCTGCTGCGGAACGGGGGGACGGAGCGCGGCGTCGCCGGGGTGGAGGCGTACCTGGCCTCGGGACGGGGGACGCCGGAGGAGCGCGCCGCGCTCCGCCTGGAGGCGGGGCGGGCGCTGTTCGCGGCGCGGCGCTACGCCGCCGCCGCGGAGCACCTGCGGGCCGCCGCTCCCTTTTCGGGCGAGGCGGCGGTGCTCGCCGGGCGGACGGCGCGCCGCCAGGGGAACGACGCCGCGGCGCGCGCTCTCTGGGAGGACGCGGCCCGGCGCTTCCCCCGCGAGCCGTGGGCCGCCGAGGCGCTCGCCGCCCTGGGCGACCTGGAGCGCGAGACCGGGAACGCCGCGGCTGCACGCGAGCGCTACCGCGCCGCGGTGGCGACGGGGATCCACTCGCAGGCCGCCAGCGACGCGGCGCTCCGCCTGGCGGGGATGTCGCTGCTGGCCGGAGACGCGCCGACCGCGCTGCGCGACCTGGACGCCTTCACGGCCGGGCGCCCGCGCGACGCGCTGACCGCCCCCGCGCTGTACTGGGCCGGGCGGGCGCGGCTGCGCACGGGGGAAAAGGAGGCGGCGGAGCGGAGCTTCCGCGAGGCGCGCGACGCGGACCCGGTCTCCTTCTACGGCGTCCGCGCCACCGAGCGCCTGGGGATCCCGCTGAACGGTGTGCCGCTCGCCCCCGCGCCGACGCTGGCGCCGCGGGCCGAGGCGGAGGTGCGCGCCGCCATGTTCCGCGCCGACGTGCTCCGCGAGCTGGGGCTGGGGGACGAGGCGTGGTGGGAGATGGACCGGATCCGCGAGCGGATGGCGGACGACCCGGTGGCGCTGTACGCCGTGGCCGAGGGGATGGCGCAGCGCGGGCGGCCGATCGCGGCGGTGGTGCTGGGGCAGGAGATCCAGCAGCGGCGTGGGGCGTGGGACCCGCGCCTCCTCCGCATCGTCTTCCCGTACCGCTTCCGCGAGCTGGTGGAGCGGGAGGCGCGGCGCAACGGGCTCGACCCGTTCCTGGTGGCGGGGCTGATCCGCCGGGAGTCGATCTTCGACCCCAACGCCGTCAGCGCGGCCGGGGCGGTGGGGCTGATGCAGGTGATGCCGGAAACCGGGGCGGGGCTGGCGCAGGGGGCGGGGATCGCCGGCTTCCGCTCCTCCATGCTGAAGGACCCCGCGGTCAACCTGCGGCTGGGGACCCGCTTCCTCGCCGCGCAGGTGCGGCGCTACCCGACGCTCACCGAGGTGTTCGCGGCCTACAACGCGGGGCCGGGGCGGGTGGCGCGCTGGCGCTCCTTCCCCGAGTATGGCGACGAGGACCTGTTCGTGGAGCGGATCCCGTTCGAGGAAACGCGCACCTACGTCAAGAAGGTCCGCGTCAACGTGCACGTGTACGAGATGCTGTACGGCGGCCGGTCGGCCGACTGATTCCGGGTTCGTTACGCCGGTGTGGTGGCGCGCGGGGCCGGTGGAGCGCACCTTGTCCGGGCGTCGCCGACGCACCGTCCGTCACCGATCCCGACCGACTCCGCAGATGACCCAGCTCGCCGTCTCTTCCCGGTCCGGCCGCGCCGCCGCGCTCGCCCTGCTCCTCGCCGGGTGCGCGCCCGCCGCCGCGCCGGTCGCCACCTCCGCGCCGCCCCCGGCCACGAGCGCGCCCGCCGCCGCGCCGGTCGCCACCTCCGCGCCGCCCCCGGCCACGAGCGCGCCCGCCGCCGCTCCAGCGCCCGTCGGGGCCCCGGCGCCAGTGGCGGCGCCCGCTCCCCCGCGCGACACACTCCGCCCGCGCCTACCCACGGGCGTCTACCTCGACCCGGCCGGTCCGACCCACGACGTCGGTCCGCTCCCGCTGAGCATGCTCCCCGCGCCGGAGGGCGACCGGGTGGTGCTCCTGCTGAGCGGGTGGCGGCAGCAGGGGGTGCAGGTGGTGGAGCGCGCCAGCGGGCGCGTCCTGCAGACGCTGGCGCAGCCCGCCGCCTTCGTGGGCGCCGCCTTCGCGCCGGACGGGCGCACCCTGTACGCCTCCGGGGGGAACCAGGACGTGGTGTACCGCTACGCCTGGGCGAACGGCGCGGCGACGCTGCGCGACAGCCTGGTGCTGGCGGTCAAGGACCCCAAGAAGGCGGGGACGCGCTACCCGGCGGGGATCGGGGTGTCGCCGGACGGGCGCTGGCTGTACGCCGCCGAGAACATGGCCGACTCGCTGGCGGTGGTGGACCTCGCCACCGGGCGGGTCG
The DNA here is from genome assembly GCA_019240375.1 of Gemmatimonadota bacterium. Lineage (GTDB taxonomy): Bacteria > Gemmatimonadota > Gemmatimonadetes > Longimicrobiales > Longimicrobiaceae > JAFAYN01. The sequence goes on along the minus strand of JAFAYN010000239.1, from coordinate 1,282 downwards.
CGCGGCGCCTGCCCACCGGGCGCTACCCGTACGGGGTGGCGGTGGCGCGCGACGGGACGGTGTACGTGTCCGCGTGGGGTGGGGAGACGGTGTCGGTGTTCGCGCCGCGCGCCGGGCGGCTGGCCTCCGTGGGGCGGATCGAGGTGGGGCGCCACCCCTCCGCGCTCCTGCTCAACCGCGACGGCTCGCGCCTGTTCGTCGCCTCGGGGAGCACCGACCGGGTGGCGGTGGTGGACACCCGCGCCCGCCGCGTCCTCCGCGCGCTGCTCGACCCGCCCCCCGCCGGCCCCAACGAGGGGAGCACCCCCAACGCGCTGGCCCTGTCCGACGACGGGACGCGGCTGTTCGTGGCCGAGGGGGACGCCAACGCGGTCGCGGTGTTCGACCTGTCGCGCTCCTCCGCCGGCATCGCCGCGGCGACGGGCGACGACCGGCTGGCCGGGCGCATCCCCGCCGGGTGGTACCCCAGCGCGGTGCTGGCGATGGGCGACACGCTCCTGGTCGCCAGCGGCAAGGGGCGCGGCACCCTCCCTAACCCCGACGGGCCACAGCCGATCCAGTCGCGCGAGCACCAGGGGAGCGGCGGGAACACCACCCTGCGCCAGATCTCCGGGACGCTGATGGTGGCGCCGCTCGTCCGCGTCGCGGGGGCGGAGCTGGACGGGCTCACCGCGCGGGTGGTGAGCGCCAACGGGTGGAACCGGCCGCGCGGCGCGGCGCGGGGGTACCCGCCCTTCACGCACGTCGTCTACGTCATCAAGGAGAACCGCACCTACGACCAGGTGCTCGGCGACCTCCCGCAGGCCGACGGCGACAGCACGCTCCTCTTCTTCGGGCGCGAGTCGTCGCCCAACCACCACGCGCTGGCGGAGCGCTTCGGGATCTTCGACCGCTTCTTCACCAACGCCGAGGTGAGCCCCGACGGCCACAACTGGTCCACGGCGGCGTACACCACCGACTACCTGCAGAAGACCGTCCCCTCCAACTACTCCGGCCGGGGGCGCAGCTACGACTACGAGGGGACCAACCGCGGCTCCTTCGAGCACCCCATCATTCCCGACGACGACGTGGCTGAGCCGGCGCACGGCTACCTGTGGGACCTGGCCGCGCGCAAGGGGATCACCTTCCGCAACTACGGCGAGTTCGTGATCCCTGAGGGGCGCGACAAGGACGACGCGATGCCCCGCGGCTACCGGGGGACCAAGCCTTTCCTGGCGCGCAACACGCACCCCACCTTCCCCGGCTTCGGGCAGGACATTCCCGACCAGCACCGGGCCGACCT
>JAFAYN010000211.1 GCA_019240375.1 Gemmatimonadota bacterium | reverse complement strand
GCCGCCGCGCCGACCAGCAGCGCGAGGACGACGACAAGTATTTGCATGGGATTTTCTATTCCGATGCGGGCGGACCCGCAGCGTCTACCTAAAAATACGGGGTGGCAGAAATTGCTCCCTGCCACCCGCGCGTGTCACCTCTGGGCCCGCCCTCGTGCATGTGGCGAAGGGCGGACCGCAAGCGAAACATAGGGCGAGCCGGCGTCCAGACGCAAGCCCCACTGTCACCCGCCGGGCGGCTCCTCGCCCTCTGCCGGAGCGGCCGAAGCGGTCTCCACGGCGCGCTCCAGGACCTCCGCCGCGGCGGCGGCGCGCTGCTCCCCCTCGTCCCGCAGGCGGCGGATCTCCTCGCGGGCGCGGAACAGCTCGTCGGTGATGGAGAGCGCGGCCAGGATGGCGGCCCGGTGCGCCTCCAGTCCCTGGTACCCCGACAGGGAGCGCAGGGTCGTGTCCACGTGGTCGGCGCACGCCCGGGTGTACTCCGGGGGCGCGTCGGAGCGGAAGACGTGCCGCTCGCCACCGATCTCGACGGTGACGCTGTGGCGCGACGACTTGCGGGGGCTCACCGGCGCGCCTCCAGCACGGCGAGCCGGGCGATCAGTCCCCGCACGCGCGTGCGAGCCTCGCCGATGCGGCTCTGGAGCACCGCGTTCTCGGCGCGGAGGGCCACGCCCTCTCCCTCGCCGCCCGCCTCGCCCGCGGCCCCGTGTGCAACCGACTCCAGCGCGGAGCGGAGCCGGGCCACCTCCGCCTCCGCCTCCAGGGCACGGCGGCGCCACCCGGCCAGGGAGGCCGCCGCCCGAGCGGCGGCCTCCTCCAGCCGCTCCCACCCGGAAGCTTCCGGGGGAGGACCGGGGTCAGCGACGGCGGACACCCAGGCGCTCCTCCAGCGCCGCCAGCGTACGGGTCACCGCCGCGTCCACCTCGGCGTCGGTCAGCGTCCGGTCGGCGGCACGGAAGCGGAGGCGCCAAGCCACGCTGCGGGTCCCCTCCGGGATCCCCTTCCCCACGTACAGGTCGAAGGGAGTCACCGCGTCCAGCGCCGGCCCGGCGCTCCCGCGGATCACCGCCTCCACCTCGGAGGCCGACACCGAAGTGGGAGTGAGGAGCGCCAGGTCGCGTTCGCTCGCCGGGTGCTCCGGGAGCGGGCGGTAGACCGCGGCAGCGGCGACGACCCCCACCGGGAGCCGCAGCTCCAGCGCCCACACCTCGCCCGCCCAGGCGGGAGCGTCGAGCGCGCCGGCGGCTACCCGCCCGCCGCCGCCGATCTCGACCCCGTCCACCACCAGCCGGAACGCCTCGGCGGGAACCATGTTCGCACCCAGCGCGGCCGGCGCGCCGATCTCGACCACCGCACCGTACTCGGGGGCCAGCTCTTCCAGGATCCCCTTCAGGTCCCACACGTCCCAGGCGGCCGCCCCACCCGTCCAGTGCGGCGGGTTGCGCTGCCCGGTGAAGATCGCCGCAACGCGGGGCTCCTCGCGCGGCACCTCGCTGGACGCGGCCGGGAAGAACACCGTCCCGACCTCGAAGAGGCGGACGTCGCGCACACCGTGGGCGAAGTTGTGCTCCAGCCGGCGCAGCAGCCCCAGGGTGAGCGAGTCGCGCAGGTGGCTTTCCTCGGCCGAAAGTGGGTTGAGCAGTGGCACCCGCTCCGCCGCCGCGGGGGCGAAGCCGGCGGTGCGGGCCTCCATGAAGCCCAGCCGCACGAAGCGCTCGCGCACCCTGCGCTCCGGCGCGACGACGGAGCTCTCCGGCACCGAGGAGGGGCGGAACGGCAGCAGCTCCTCGGGGAAGGAGTCGTAGCCGCGGCGGCGGGCGATCTCCTCCACCAGGTCGATCTCGCCGGTCACGTCCGGACGGTACCCCGGCACCGCCACGCGCAGCGGCGAAGTGGAGTCGTCCACCTCGAAGCCGATCCCGCACAGCAGCGAAGCGATCTCGTCGGAAGGGAGGTCCACCCCCAGCACCTGCCTCACCCGTGAGGGGCGCAGCTCCACCACCGGCCGGGCGAAGGGCACCGGGTCCAGGTCCACCCCCTCCGCCTCCGCCGTCCCGCCCGCCACCGAAGCGATCAGCTGCACCACCCGCTCCAGCGCACGGGGGAGCCCTTCCGGGTCCACCCCCC
>JAFAYN010000190.1 GCA_019240375.1 Gemmatimonadota bacterium | reverse complement strand
GCGGCCGGACGGTGCCGACCCCCCGCACCGCGTTCGGCGCCCTCCTCCCGGGACGCATGGCGTAGGTCACCAGGCCGTCCATCAGGCGAAAGCCGCCGCGCTCCAGGAGCAGGGTGGTGGCCAGGTCCGCCGCGTCGATGCGGGCGGACACGTGAAGGACGCCCTCGTCGCGCAGCGCTTGCAGGGAGGCGAGCAGCACGGCCCCGCGCGCGGCCTCGTCGTCCCCCAGCACGTACTCGATGCGCGCCATCGGGACGCCGAAGAAGTCCGAGTCCCACGCCAGGCGCCGGGCGACCACGGCGGCGCGCGCCCCGTCCTCCCCGCCGAGGTACACCAATCCGTCCGGGTGCGACAGGGTGGCCCGCAGCTCGGACGCCAGCACCGTCTCCTGCACCGGGGCCGAAAAGGTCCGGTAGTGCCGGTACGGCTTGAAGGCGAAGCCGTGCGCGAGGGGGAGCAGGAGCTCCCCCTCGTCCCGACACAGGCGCCGGGCGCTCATCCGACGACCTCGACCGCCCTCGGCGCCTGGGGGACGGGAACGATGCTGGAAGGGAGGGGACGGGTGGGCAACGTGGCGCGACCGGTGTGGACGGAAAGGCGAAGGCCGACGGGGAAGATCCACGAGCGGCGGCGCGGAGAATGATAGGCGCTCGGCGCCCGCCGGCCAATCCCCGGGGGGTGGCGCGCTCCCCTCGCCGCGAAGGTTTCCGACCCCGCGTCCGGCGCGTTCACCCTCCCCGGCGGCGCCCTTCGTCCCACGGATCTGGTGCCCGCCCGGCGGCCGGGTAGATTGCGCTGCTCGCTCCACGCGACCGACGCTGCCACGCACTCCATTCCCCCGACCACGCATGGACACCTTCCACCTCGGGCAGACCGGCGACCCTTCCGCGGACGTGGATGCGGCGTGGCGGGAGCCGTTCGCGGTCGCCGCGCCGGACGCCCTGTCGAGGCGGCGGGAAGTGGCCCTGGTCCTCGGCTTCTGGCTCCTGGTCTCCCCCATGTGGGCGCTGTCCATCTACGCCAGCGCGCAGTTCGGCCGCCATCCGTACTCCGTGCTCGTCGCGGTCGGGCTGGGGCTCTCCGACGCGGGGTGCTGGGCCGCCCTCTCGCTGGCGACGCTGGTGGCCGCGCGGATGCGCCCCCCGGAGCGCTCCCGTCGGGGCCGGGCCGTGCTCTTCCACCTGGCGGTGGCGCTGCTCCTCGTGGCCCTGCGCCAGGTCTTGCTCCACTCCCTGATCTGGCTGGCGGACGGCCGGCCGGAGGCGCGCCTCTACGTCATCCGGGGCGTGCTCGGGATCCCCTCCGACCTGGTCGTCTACCTGGTCCTCCTGCTGGCCGCGTACGGGTACGAGTACTTCCGCAGGTACCGCGAGCGCCTGCTCGCCTCCGTGGCGCTGGAGCACCAGCTCACGCGGACGCAGCTCCGGATGCTGAAGATGCAGCTCCAGCCCCACTTCCTCTTCAACACCCTCCACGCCATCTCCACCCTGGTGCACCAGGACGCGGACCGGGCCGAGCACATGATCGCCAGCCTCAGCGACCTGCTGCGCGCCTCGCTGACGCACCAGCAGACGCAGGAGGTCCCGCTCTCGGAAGAGCTGGCCACGCTGCAGCCGTACCTGGACATCGAGAAGACCCGCCTGGGAGACCGGCTTTCGGTGGAGATGGCGGTCGGGCCCGACACGCTGGACGCCGTCGTCCCCCACCTGCTCCTGCAGCCGCTGGTGGAGAACGCCATCCGGCACGGGATCGCTCCGCGACGGCGCCCCGGCCGGGTGGAGGTCTCGGCCGTCCGCTCCGACGGGCGGCTCCACCTGGTGGTGAGCGACGACGGCCGCGGGATCACCGGCCCGCTCCGCCCGGGAGGGATCGGCCTCGCCAGCACGCAGGCGCGCCTGGAGCAGCTGTACGGCGAGGCGCACGGCTTCCACGTGCGCTCCGCCCCCGGGGAGGGAACCCGCATCGAGATCACCCTCCCGTACCGCGCCGCCTTCCCGACCCCCGGCGCCCCCGCGTGAAGGCTCCGCCTCCGCGGGAGGGAGCGCTGGGGGAGATCGCCCGCGTGTTCCTCCGGCTCGGCACCACCGCGTTCGGCGGGCCCGCCGCGCACGTCGCCATGATGGAGGAGGAGGTCGTCCGCCGCCGCGCGTGGCTCCCCCGCGAGGACTTCCTCGACTACCTGGGCGCCACCAACCTGATCCCCGGCCCCAATTCCACGGAGCTGGCGATCCACCTGGGCTTCCGGCGCGGGGGGTGGCCCGGCCTGCTGGTGGCCGGCGCCTGCTTCATCGCCCCGGCGGCGCTGATCGTCGGGGCGCTGGCGGCCGCGTACGTGCGCTACGGCTCGCTTCCCCAGGCGGCGGGCGTGCTCTACGGGATCGAGCCCGTGGTGATCGCGGTGGTGCTCCAGGCGCTCTGGGGGTTGGGCCGCACCGCGCTGAGGACGCGGCGGCTCCTCCTGGTGGGGGTGGGGGCGGCGCTGCTCGCGGCGCTGGGGGTGGACGAACTGCTGGTGCTCGCCCTCGCCGCCGCGGCGACGCTGCTGGACGCCTGGATCCGGCGGGAAGAAAAGGGCGCCGGGTCCGTCCCGCGCCCGCTGGCCGTCCCCGTCCTCCCCTGGACGCGGGGCGCGGGAGCGGTGGCCGCGGCGGCGGCACCTACGGCGGTCCCGGTCGGCCCGTGGCCCCTGTTCGCCGTCTTCCTGAAGATCGGGAGCGTCCTGTTCGGGAGCGGGTACGTGCTGCTGGCCTTTCTGCGCTCCGACCTGGTGGAGCGGCTCGGCTGGCTGACCGAGAGGCAGCTCCTGGACGCCGTCGCCATCGGGCAGGTCACGCCGGGGCCGGTCTTCACCACGGCCACCTTCGTCGGGTACCTGCTCGGCGGCCCCGCGGGCGCGGCGGCGGCGACGCTCGGGATCTTCCTCCCCGCCTTCGTCTTCGTCGCGCTCAGCGGCCCGCTGGTGGCCCGGATCCGGGCCTCCCCCCTGGCGGGGGCCGCACTCGACGGGATCAACGCCGCGTCGCTCGCGCTGATGGCGGTGGTCACCTGGACGCTGGGGCGCGCCGCGCTGGTCGACCTCCCGACGGTCGCCCTGGCCGTCGTCGCCGCGGTGCTCCTCGTCCGCTACCGCGTCAACTCCGCGTGGCTGGTCCTCGGCGGCGGCGTCCTCGGCACGGCCTGGACCCTCCTCGGCTCGCGGGGGTGACCGACCCCGCGGAGATCCGCGGGCCCGGTCTTCGCACGGGGACCCCGGACCCGTGGGTGCGGTGTAGAAGCCCGCGTGTCGTCCTCGTCGCCCTCTCCCGTGTCGGGTCTCCCGCGGAGCCCGGAGGTGTCGCCTTGATCCCTGCACGCCGCAGACTGCTCGTCCCGGCGCTCCTCCTGGCCGCGTGGCCCGCCGCCGGGTGCACCCTCGCCGAGGTGACCACCACCCAGGGCGAGGACGTGCTGGTGGTGGAGAGCGTCCTCCGCACCGACCGCGACCTCCAGCAGATCCTCCTGCACCGGACCCTCCAGGGGCAGGTCGTCGGAGGCGCGCCGGGGGCGCAGGTGGCGGTGCAGCGGGAGAACGGGGCGCGCGTGGTCTTCCAGGAAGCGCCGATCGAGGCGTGCACCTCCATCGGCAGGCGCTTCCGGAGCGGGGAGGACTCGCTCGACATCCGTGCCACCTGCTACGTCTCGCCGCAGACGGGGGGGCGATGGGTGGTCGCGGGCGGGAGGTACACGCTGGACGTCGCCACCCGCGAGGGAGAGCGGGTACGGGGGAGCACGCAGGTTCCGGCCAGCTTCGACCTGCGCGGGCTGACCGGGGCGGCGCGCCTCCGCAACGGCGACCGGCGCTGCATCCTCCCCCCCGACACCCCGCTCCCGCTGGTGTGGTCCACCTCCGCGGGCACCTGGGCGTACCTCACCGAGATGGAGGTGCGGGGCCTGCGAGGCGCGCTCGCCGGGAGCGGGATCGACCTCGAGGACATCCCCGAGCCGCTCCAGCTCACCGGGGTTTCCGTGTCCGCGTCCGACACCACGCTCCTGGTCCCCGCCGAAGTCGGCGTTTTCGAGCGCTTCTCCTACAACCAGGACCTCCTCAGGGCCATCCAGGACGGCTTCCCCGAGGGGGCGCAGGTCACGCTGGTGGTGGCCGCCACCGACCGCAACTTCGTCAACGCGGTGCGCGGGGGGGCGTTCAACCCCTCCGGCAACGTGCGGATTTCCAGCGTGGTGGGGGACGGGGTGGGGGTGTTCGGGTCGCTGGTGGCCAGGACGGTACAGCTGGACGTGCACGCCGGCGGCGGGTCCAATCCGTGCCTGTGATGTTCTGAAGAGAGGCGGCGGGCCGCTCCAGAGCCCGGCGGTACAGCTGCCGGTCTCTTCCGCGGGGCCGGTGAGCCTGCCGATACAGCCGGCAGTCTCCCCAGCCGCGGAGGGAGCCCAAACAGCCGGTCTCCCTCCGCAACATCATGTGGGAACGGCAGGAAACGACAACAGCAGCGAAGGGTCGGCATCCGCGTGGACGCCGACCCTTCGTCGTTGTAGTTGCCGGGCCTTCCCCAGAATTGGGGGATCAAGGGGGCTGCTGTCCGAGCCCAAGCGAGGCGGATGGGGGCGTGCGGCGCCGGTCAGTATCGGATTTCAGTCGGCGCTCCAGCCCCCTCCCCCACGAGTGGGGAGGGGAGCACAACAACTGCTTGCATCGGTTGCAGTTCTCCCCCTTTCTCCTGCTTGCGGAGGATCAAGGGGGCTGCTGTGGGCCGGGGGGAA
>JAFAYN010000430.1 GCA_019240375.1 Gemmatimonadota bacterium | reverse complement strand
ACCTGGCGAAGATCGACGAGATGGGCGGCGCGGCCGAGGCCATCGCCTACATGCAGGAGGAGATCCACCGCGCCGCGTACGAGCACCAGATCGCGGTGGAGAGCGGGGACCGGACCGTGGTGGGCGTCAACAAGTTCACGGTCGAGGAGGAGCCGATCGACCTGGGGCAGCCCGACTTCAGCGCGCTGGAGAAGTCGCAGCGCGCGCAGCTCGCCGGGATCAAGGCCAATCGCGACGACGCCGAGGTGCGGGCGCGGCTGGAGGCGATCCGCGCCGCCGCGCGAGGCACCGACAACCTGATGCCGCCGATCATCGACGCGGTGAAGGCGATGGTGACGCTGGGGGAGATCAGCGACGCGCTCCGCCAGGAGTGGGGGACGTACCGGCCGGCATAGGGATTCGGACGGGCGGCGGATGTGGAGAGGGAGCGCCCGGTGGACGCTCCCTCTCTTTGTTTCGATGCCAGGCGCTTACGGTCGTCAGGTCAGGGGCAGGTGGTGATGCTCCCCGAGCCCGCGTAGGTGCACGTGGCCGAGCTCTTCACGTCGTAGCGGCCGTAGACGGCGTAGCGGTGGGCGGGGTTGGCGTTCTGGATATAGCCGTACCAGATGCCGCTGACGGGCGACTGCGGGTTCGGATCCGCCATCCACGTCGGCTTCGTCGCCGACAGGTCCTCCCAGAACAGCTGAACGCGCGTGCCGGATGGCGCGCCGGAGGCCGTGCCTTTGACCACCATGCTGCCCGCCGGGCCGAACCCAGCGGTGGACTGCGGCTGCACCCAGGTCACCTTCACCTGTTCGGTGCAGTAGCCGGAGGTGAGACCGTGGTAGGTGGTGACCGCCGAGGTGACCCCGGAGTACACCGTGTACACGTCGTAGTCGTGGCAGTAGTTGGAGGCGGTGATGGTGTTTGACCAGGTGCCGTCGGTCGCGGGAGTCGGCTGGTAGGCCACTACGTTCCACGGACCCGCCGCCGAGGCATCGCGCCACACCATCTGCACACTCCCGCTCCCGTTGGTGACGCTCCCCGCCACCGTCAGGGTGTTGGCCGGGCCGAACGACACGGAAGACGGCCTGATCCAGCTCACCCGCGACATGGCGGGCCCCACCACCTGCACCGTCCCCGAGGTCAGGTCGTGGAGCACCGCGACGAGCGAGCGCCCGTACGGCCCGCTGGTGATGAAGAAGTTGAAGGCGTGGAAGCTACCGTGCTGGCACAGGTCGATGGGATAGCCGGGCTGGTTGGCCCACCCGCTTCCCAGCAGGACACCGTCCGCGTACACGTCCACCTGTACGGAATCGGACCACGCCCCGTCGGGGTCGCACGCCCACCCCTGGGCGGAGTCGTTCACCACCCCCTGGAACATCCCCACCACCGGGCTGCTCGGCGCCGGAGACCGGCCCGTCACCACCCGCCCCGCTTTCACCTGCTCCAGCAGGACGGGGCGCGGCATGTTAACCGAGCTGGTTCCCTCCGCAAACGGGTCCCAGATGAATACCGCCATCAGCACCGCGTCCGGGTCCGCGCGCGCGACGTCGTACCACTCGTCCATGATGGTGCCCAGGTATGACATGTCGGTGGTGCCGAAGTCCGTCGAGTGCTGGTCGTTCCACCACCCATCGGCCACGTAGATCACCCCTTTCCCCGGGAACGCGGCCTTGAGGTGCTGCATGGCCAGGTTGAAGACGTCGTCGGTGGCGGGATGGATGCTGTAGCGGTCCAGGCCCACCCAGTCCATCGAGGGAATCTGTCCCTTGAGCTGGTTGAAGTAGCTCCCCGGATCGTTGTCCGCGACGATGGAGGCGCCCTCGATGAGCAGGATCTTCGCCCAGGGATAGTCCGCCTTCACCTTCGCTGCGGCGCGCTCCCAGCCTATGATGTCGGCGCCTCCCGAGAACGGCTCGTCACGCACGATGAAGCCGAGCACCTGCCCGCTGTTGAGCACGCTGGCGTTCACCGACTTCCAGGTGCTCCAGCGCGTATCCCAATCCGAGCAGAGTGCCAGGTACGTTGGTGGCCCGCACCAGAGGAGCTGGCCCAGCTCCAGCACCGACTTGACGTTGACGGCGCTCGCGGCGTTCACGGGCGCCACGATGCTGGCCGAAGGATCTCCGGTGGTGATCACCTCGGTCCAGTTCGTGTACGACCGGGTTCCCTGCAGGAAGTCGCTTCCCGTCCCACCTGCATATCCGAACCACTGCAGACTCCCAGGCGATCCCAGGTGAGTAGGAGAGGTGGGAGTACGGGCGGGTCTGGTGGGGAGGTCCGCGCACGCCGCCAGCAGGACCGTGCACGCCAGGAGCGCTCGCGGAAGATCAAGTCTGCGTACCATGAGTGCCTACCTTCTGTAGTGGGAGGGAGGAGGAAGAGAAGGAGGAGAGGAAGGGCGTTGTGCAGTATAGTCTCTTAAGGCGCGCACACAATGATCCTCGCCCGGGCACCGCCGTACGCCACCATCCGACAGCCCGGGAGCCACAGGCTCTTTGTTGTCCGTAGTTTCCTGCCGTTCCCAGATGATATTGCGAGGGAGACCACGGCAGTATCGTGGGCTCCCGTAGCGGTCGGGTAGACTCACGGCGGTTTCGTGAGGCTCACCGGCCCCGCGGAAGAGACGGACGGCCGTATCGTCCGGCTCTGGAGCGGCCCCACCACCAGCCCCACCACAACAGTAAAAACAACCAGCCCCGCCGTTGCCCCTGAAGAACGACCGGATTATGTTACGCGGGTTTGCCGCGAGATTGCAGCGGCCACGACAAAGTCCCGAAGAGAACGGAAAAACCAGCAGCGTATGCCGACTTACGAGTATCGCTGTCCTTCGTGCGGAAACGAGTTCGAGAAGTTCCAGCGGATGTCGGACGAGCCCGTGGCCGAGTGCCCCAAGTGCGGGGCGAACTCCGAGCGCAGGCTTTCCGGCGGCGCGGGGCTCCTGTTCAAGGGCTCCGGCTTCTACATCACGGACTACCGGAGCGACAGCTACAAGAAGGCCGCCAGCTCGGAAGGGGGCGGCGGCTCGTCTTCCTCTGAGAGCAGCAAGTCCTCGGACAGCGGCAAGTCCTCCGATTCGGGCAAGTCGTCCGGCTCGGGCGGAAAGAGCGAATAGATGGCGGCCGACAAGCTTCGCCAGGAGATCGTGCGGGTCCTGCAGGGGATGGGGGTGGACGACGCCGGCACGATCGGGCTCGACCGTCCCCGCAACCCGGAGCACGGCGACTTCGCCAGCAACGTCGCCATGACGCTGTCGAAGCGGCTGGGCCGTCCGCCTCGGCAGATCGCCGAGGAGATCGTGCAGCGCATCGACCGCGGCGCGGCCGGGGTGAGCGACGCCGAGGTGGCGGGCCCCGGCTTCATCAACTTCCGCCTGGTGCAGGACTACCTCCACCAGGGACTCGCCGAGATCCTGGGCCGCGACGCCGGCTACGGGCGCTCGGAAGCGGGGCAGGGGCAGCCGGTCAACATCGAGTTCGTCTCCGCCAACCCCACCGGGCCGCTGCACATCGGCCACGGGCGCCAGGCCGCGCTGGGCGACGCCGTCGCCGAGCTGATGGCGTGGAGCGGATGGAAGGTGCACCGCGAGTTCTACTACAACGACGCGGGCGAGCAGATCATGCGGCTCGCGCGCAGCGTGTGGGCGCGCTACCAGCAGGAGCTGGGGAACGATGTCCCGTTCCCGGAGGACGGCTACCACGGCGACTACGTCCGTGAGATCGCCCGCGAGATCGTGGCGGAGCACGGCGACCGCTTCCGCGGCGACGAGGGTGACGAGGCGGTCGACGCCATGCGCCAGTTCGCCGTGGCCCGGCTGCGCGCCGAGCAGAACCGCGACCTGGACGACTTCCGCGTCCGCTTCGACGAGTTCTTTTTGGAGTCGTCGCTGTACACCTCCGGGCAGGTGGAGGAGACCATCCGCCGCCTGCGCGAGACCGGGCTGACGTACGAGCACGAGGGCGCCCTCTGGCTGCGGACCACGGAGTTCGGGGACGACAAGGACCGGGTGATGGTCAAGGGGACCGGCCACCCGACCTACTTCCTCCCCGACGTGGCCTATCACCTGAGCAAGTGGGAGCGCGGCTACCACCGCGCCATCAACGTGCAGGGCGCCGACCACCACGGGACGGTGGCGCGCGTCCGGGCCGGGGTGCAGGCGCTGGGGCTCCCCGCCGGCTACCCCGAGTACGTGCTGCACCAGATGGTGCTGGTGATGCGCGGCGGGCAGGAGGTAAAGTTCTCCAAGCGCGCCGGCGGGTACGTGACGCTCCGCGACCTCTTCGAGGAGGCCGGGGTGGACGTGACACGCTACTTCTTCCTGATGCGCCGCCCCGAGTCGCAGCTCACCTTCGACCTGGACCTGGCGCTGGAGCAGTCCGACCGCAACCCGGTCTACAAGGTCCAGTACGCCCACGCGCGGATGTCGTCCATCTTCCGCCGCGCGGGGGTGACGGCGGCGGAGATCCGCGCTGGGGATGCCGACCTCGCGCTCCTGGCGAGCCCCGCCGAATCGGAGCTGGTCAAGCTCCTCCTCCGCTTCCCGGAGGAGGTCGCCTCCTCGGCCGAGGGGCACGCGCCGCACGGCATCTGCGCCTACCTGGAAGAGGTGGCCGGCGCCGTCAACTCGTGGTACCACGCCGGGAACCTGGACCCGCAGCTCCGCGTGGTCGGCGTTCCCGAAGAACTTTCCCGCGCCCGGCTGGTGCTTTCGCGCGCGGTCCAGATCGTCCTGCGCAACGGGCTGACCACACTCGGGATCTCCGCTCCGGAGCGGATGGATCGCGAAGAATCCGACACCTGACTCCCACCCCCATCTCATGTCACTCCTCGTCGTAGGCAGCGTAGCGCTCGACACCGTCGAGACGCCCTTCGGCCGCGCGGAAGACGCCCTGGGCGGCTCCGCCACCTTCTTTTCCGCAGCCGCGTCCCTGTTCTGCCCGGTGCAGCTGGTGGGGGTGGTCGGCGACGACTATCCCATGCAGGGGCTCCAGTTCCTCGCCGACCGCGGGGTGGATCTCGGCGGGCTTGAGCAGGCGCAGGGCGAGAGCTTCCGCTGGTCAGGCGTGTACAGCTACGACCTGAACTCGCGCGAGACGCTGGACACGCGGCTCGGGGTGTTCGCCGACTTCGCGCCCAAGATCCCCGAGGGGTTCCGCGACGCGGAGTGGGTCTTCCTGGGGAACATCGACCCGGAGCTGCAGCTGGGGGTGCTGGACCAGGTGCGCAGCCCCAAGCTGGTGGCGTGCGACACCATGAACCTGTGGATCGACATCAAGCGCGAGCGCGTGCTCGACCTGCTGCAGCGGGTGGACATGCTGATGATCAACGACGGCGAGGCGCGCCAGCTTTCCGGCGACCACAACCTGGCCCGCGCCGCGCGCTGGATCCAGTCGCGGGGGCCGCGCTACCTGATCATCAAGAAGGGGGAGCACGGGGCGATCCTCTTCACCCCCACCGGGACCTTCTTCGCGCCCGGCTACCCGCTGGAGGAGGTGTTCGACCCTACCGGCGCCGGCGACTCGTTCGCGGGCGGCTTCATGGGGCACCTGGCCCAGTGCGGCCGGCTGGAGGACTCGGACCTGCGCCGCGCGGTGGTCTACGGCTCGGTGCTCGGCTCCTACGCCTGCGAGCGCTTCTCGGTGGAGCGGCTTCGCGACCTGACCGCGGACGAGGTCGAGGAGCGGGTGCGCCACTTCCGCGAGATGACCTCCTTCGAGCTCCCCGTCGGCGAGGAGGCCGGTGTCTGACTCCGGGCTCTCGTATCGCGATGCCGGCGTCGACATCGACGCCGCGCACCGCGCCATGCGGGGCGTGGCGGAGCTGGTCCGGTCCACCGCCACGCCGGACACCCTCTCGGAGCTGGGCTCGTTCGGCGGGCTGTACCGCGTCCCCGGCGACGTGCGCCGCCCGGTGCTGGTGGCCAGCACCGACGGGGTGGGGACCAAGCTCAAGATCGCCTTCCTAACGGGGCGCCACGCCACCGTCGGCGAGGACCTGGTCAACCACTGCGTCAACGACATCCTGGTGCAGGGGGCGCGTCCCCTCTTCTTCCTCGACTACGTGGGCGTCGGGAAGCTGGAGCCGGGGACGGTGGAGGCGATCGTGGAGGGGGTGGCCCGCGGGTGCCGCGCCGACGGGTGCGCGCTCCTGGGCG
>JAFAYN010000580.1 GCA_019240375.1 Gemmatimonadota bacterium | reverse complement strand
GCCGAAGGCGGAAGACGCCTCCATGTTGAGGCCGCCGGTCAGGAAGAGCTGGTCGGAGAGCGCCAGCCGCTCCTGGATGAAGCCGCCGAAGGTGCGCAGCTCCACGATGGACTGCGAAGCGAACTGCGTTGCGCCGCCTACCGTCTCCTGTCCCGGGGGGAGGTTCTCCGCGCCCGAGCGAACCACGTTGCTGTTGTCGGCGGTGTAGCGGAGCCCTCCGGTGCTGGTGAGCTGCACCCCCGACCTGAGCGGGAGCTCGTAGTTGGCCGTCAGGTCGCTGTTGTACTTGCGGATCGAGCGGACCGGGTTGGAGATCGACCCGGTGAAGGAGGGACCCGTCGAGTACGGCGGCTGCAGGTACAGGTCGGACTCGCGAGAGTTGTCCAGCCCGAACAGGTAGTTCAGCGAGAAGTTCGTGAACGGGGTGAAGGCTGCCTGGACGCTCCCGATGATCCGGTCCACGTTCACCTCCGCCCGCAGGTCCTGCAGGACCTGCAGCGGGTTCGCGACCACGATGGGCGAGTACGGATAGCGCCCCAGTGCGGGGTCGAAGGCCGGGTTGAACCCGGTGGGGGTGAAGAGCACGGAGGTGAGCGCACCCTGCGTCTGCTCGCCCTCGGGCTGATAACGGGTGCGGGACTGGACGTAGCTCCCGCTCCCGGTGACCTCCAGCGCGTCGGACAGCCGCTGGGTCAGCTTGAGCCGCACGTTGCGCTTGTCGTGGCCGGTGGTGCGTACGATCCCCTGCTCGTCGATCCAGCTGCCCGACAGGTAGTAGCTCGTCCCCTCGCTTCCTCCGGACAGGGAAAGCTGGTTGTTGGTGCTGTACGCCGTCCGGAAGAGCAGGTTCTGCGAGTCGAAGCGGGTGATCGTGTCACCCAGCTTGCGGCCGAGGAACGCCACGTCGCCCGGGCTCGCCACAGGGGCCATGAGCACCGGGAACTCCCGGGGCCGCACTCCCTGCGTGGCTTCGCTCTGGAAGGAGACCTGCGGCGTCCCCTGGCGACCGCGCTTGGTGAAGATCTGGATCACGCCGTTGTTGGCGCGCGAGCCGTACAGCGCCGCCGCTGCCGCGCCCTTGAGCACCTCCACCCGCTCGATGTCGCCCGGAGCGATGTCGGACAGGCGGTTGCTGACCGCCGAGCCCTGGCGGGTCGCGTTGGAGCCGAGGGCGATGAGCGCATCGGAGTTGTTGTCGACGATGACGCCGTCGATCACGATGAGCGGGTCCGCCCCGCCCAGGATCGAGCTGGTCCCGCGCAGACGGATCGTGGTCCCGCCGCCGGGGGCACCGGAGTTCTGAGAGATCACGGCGCCGGTCACCTTCCCCTGCAGCGCACGGTCCACCGAGGTGGCGGCGGGGGACTGGTTGATCGCTTCCCCGGACACCGTGGACACGGTGTTCCCCACCTGGCGCCGCTCCACCGGAGCGCCGGTCCCGGTCACGACGATCCCCTCCAGCTGCACCGCGGTCTCCTGGAGCGTCACCGCGCCGACCTGCACGCCGCGGTCGGCACCCAGGGTGACCTGGCGGGACACCTCCCCTCGTCCGAGCGAGGAGAACTGCAGGGTGTACGTTCCGGGCTGCACCCGCGCGACCAGGGTGAACTGCCCGTTCGTACCCGTGACGGTACGGGTCTGGGTGTTGCCGAGCGTGACCGCGACGCCTGCCAGCGGGCGAGCCGCCGCGTCCACCACGGTTCCCTGGACGGTGTAGGGCGTCTGCTGGGCCCTCGCCCCCGTGCCGGCCAGCAGGGCCACGCACAGAGTGAGTGCTGCGCCGATCCTCCGGCGCAAACGAGAAAGCTGCATCAAGGACCTCCTGGTGAATTGTTCTCCCCCCACGGGGAAGCGCCTGCGGGGTGGGGGAAGCGGGCGCCCGCGCGGATCCCCGCCCTGCCGGGAGCCCGTACGGGATTGCTGCGGATGGAGTTGTTTTAAAGCGGGCACCGGCGGAAAGCAACCGCTCCCGCCGGTTCCCGACAATCTTTCACGCCAGCTCCGGCTCAGATCCGCGTCGGCCGGGCGACCATGATCCCGGTCCCCGTCTTCAGCCCCGCCACGTACTCGGGGAGCGTCCCCCGGCTCACCTGCACCACCCCGCCGGATAGAGGCGCGTGCAGGACGCGCAGCACGCCCCCCCTGTCACGGTAGGCGATCCCGGTGTGGCTGGCGTCCAGCCCCTCGATGGAGGTGGCGAAGGCCAGCACGTCGCCGGTCTGGATGCGGTCCACGGCCTGCGGGATCTTCGCGGTGGGGATCACCCAGCGGGGGGCGTCGTCCAGCGACCGCTCGTGCGCGGCGACGGCCTC
>JAFAYN010000319.1 GCA_019240375.1 Gemmatimonadota bacterium | reverse complement strand
CGGTCGGCGACACGACGGGGCTGGTCGAGCGTGGCGAGTACCTGGTGCGGAGCGTGTCCGTGTGCGGACACTGCCACGCCGCGGACCCGCACCGCGACCCGGACGGGCCGCTGAGCGGCGGGCAGGAGTTCCGGGACTGGCGGCTGGGGACGATCCGTGCCGCGAACCTGACCCCCGACTCCGCCACCGGGCTCGGCGCCTGGACGGACGCCGAGGTGGTGCGCGCCATCCGCAGCGGCGAGGACCGGGAAGGGCACCTGCTGGCGCCGGTGATGCCCTACGCCTGGTACCGCGGGATGTCTGAGCGCGACGCCCTGGCCATCGCGCGCTACCTGAGGAGCCGCCCGGCGGTGCACAACCCGCTGCGGAACTCCCCCAGCGTGGCGTACCGGCTGGGGAAGGTGTTCTTCCTGCGGCCGGCGTCGCCCACCGGGCCGGCGCAGCTCCGCTCCGCGCCCACCCCCGAGTACGGCCGCTACCTGGCCGACCACGTGTCCGGGTGCGTGGACTGCCACACGCCCCGCGGCGGGCTCCGCTCCACCCCCGACCTGCACCGCCTGTACGCCGGCGACGCGACCCCGCCCAAGGGGTTCCCCGCCAACCCCTCCAACCTCACCCCGGACGACTCCACCGGGATCGGCCGCTGGAGCGAGGCCGACTTCGTGCGCGCCCTCCGCACCGGGGTGAACCCGCGCGGCGACACCCTGCACCCCTTCATGCCCTGGCGGGAGTACCGCCGCATGTCCGACGAGGACCTGCGGGCCGTCTTCCGCTACCTGCGCACCCTGCCGCCGCTGCGGAACCCGGTCCCCCGGCGCCCCGCGGCCGGGTGACGCCGTCCGGCCCGATGTCTGCGGCGGGGGAGGTGACGGTCCCCGCAGAGCCGTGCGCGGCCGCGCACGGCTCCTCCCCCCGGAACAGGAAACGCACATGAACACCAGCACGCTGGCCAGGTCTCCGCGCGTCGACGCCGGTCTCGCCGTCCTGCGGGTGGTGGTCGGAATCGTCTTCGTCGCCCACGGCGCGCAGAAGGTCTTCGTCTACGGCTTCGGCGGCGTCGCGGGCGCCTTCGGGCAGATGGGGGTGCCGGTCCCCGGGATCACCGGCCCCGCGGTGGCGCTCCTGGAGTTCCTGGGCGGGATCGCCCTGGTGGTGGGGCTCCTCGCCCGGCTGGCCGCGCTGGGGCTCGCCATCGACATGCTGGGCGCCATCGTGCTGGTGCACCTGGCGGGGGGCTTCTTCCTGCCGAAGGGGTACGAGTACGCCCTGACCCTCCTGGGCGCCTGCGCGGCGCTGGCGCTGGCCGGCCCCGGCGCCCATTCGCTCGACGCCATGATCGGCCGGCGGCGCGCGGAGGGGCCGGGCGTGCGGTGAGGCCGTAGCGCCGGAGGCCCCGGGTGGTCGAACGCCGCCCGCGCGACACGCACCGTCCGTGTCGCGCGGGCGGCGCGCACATGGAGGCCGGCTTTCCGGGCGGGAAACATACGTCGTGCTTGACTTGTCCGGGGCCCCGGCGCTTATTGGACACGGACGCCCGCTGTCGGTGTCCGCCGGGATACGCCATCTGACGGCTTGCCCTCCTTGCCCGTCCTTTCGCGTCAGGAATTTCCCGCAGCAGCTCCTTCGTTATCCAGAAGCGCCCGTAGTGCAGCCGTAGGGCGCGGGACGCAGCCCGGTCCCGCGAGCGGTACCCGTGACCGTCGTGTCGAGGTGTCACACCCCACCGAACACGGAGCATGCTGGAGATCGCGCTGGAATTCCTCAGGCACCAGCTGAACGACTTCGTCGCCGCGCGGACGGGCTCCGTCTCGGTCGAGGTGAAGCTCGCGCGCGTGGTGGACGATGCGGGGAAGTACGCCATCCCCCCCGACTCCCTCGGGATCTCCCTGATCAACGTGGAGGAGGAGCGCACCCTGCGGGAGCAGCTCCCCACCCACACCTACGTCGACGGCCGCCACCTGGTCCAGGAGCCCCCGCTCAAGCTGAACCTGCACGTCATCGTCGCGGCCAACTTCCAGCACTACGACGAGGCGCTGAAGCACCTTTCCAGCGTCCTCACCTACTTCCAGTCCCACCCGGGCTTCACCCCGGCGCGGCACCCCTCGCTCGACCCTCGCATCGAAAAGCTCACGGTGGAGCTGCAGACGCTCGGCTACGAGCAGCTGAACCAGGTGTGGGCGTTCATCGGCGGAAAGCAGCTCCCGTCCGCCATCTACAAGGTGCGGATGGTGATCCTGCAGGACCTGGAGCCCACCGCCGTGCAGCCGCCGGTACGCGCCATCGGCGCCGCGCTCTCCACCCGATGACGGTCCAGTTCCTGGTCCTGTTCACGGTGCGGATCACGCACTCCTTCTACGCGGACCGGTGCCGGGACTTCCGCTTCCTGGTCCCCTCCGACACCGCCCGGCTCCTCCGCAACGGCCGCCTGCTGGCGAAGGAGCAGGACGGGATGCTCCACGTCCTGTGCGAGTGCGACGAGGAGGGGGAGCCGCGGGTCCGGCTCCCGGCGGGGACGCTCCGCATCGGGCTGCAGCTGCTCAACTCCAGCTTCGGCAACTTCAGCCAGACCACGGCCGGCTTCCCGGCGAGCAAGCTCCTGTACACCAACGCCGCCGACCCCGCCGTGCTCGCGGAGGAGGGGAGCGTGGTGTTCGTGGGGCAGACCTTCGCCCACGAGCCGACGGACGCGGCCCGTCCCGTCCTGCTGACGCTGCGGGACGCGCGGGGGGCGGTGCTGGCGACGGAGATGCTGGACGAGGGCGACCCCCGTCCGTCGGTGTCGTTCGACCTGCGGGGTCAGCCGTGCGGGCTCCTCGCGCTGGAGGAGGAGTTCCCGGACACCACCGGGACCGTGGCCTACTACCTGGACGGGGAGCTGCGGCAGGGCGACGTCGCCGGGGTGGTCGAGGTGGAGGTCGGCGACGAGCTGTACGACGCCGCGCCGGCGTTCGAGATCGCCTTCCAGGCGCGCGAGGAGGTGCTTCGCTACTACCTGGTGGCGAAGAACTACACCCCCACGGACTTCGATCTCCTGGCCGTGACGGACGCGGGGTTCACGGAGGAGTCGCGCCCGGAGATCACCTTCCAGAAGGTCGCCGCCGAGGACCTGGCGACGGACGAGCTCGACCCGGCGCTGATCGCCGGGAACGGGGAGCGGGTGGTGCTCTTCCGCTCGGCGGCCCCGCTGCCGCGGAGGGAGCGGGGCTTCCGCAGGATCCAGCTGAGCAAGAACGGAGATGTGCTGATCGCCAACCTGCCGCAGCCCGGGGCGGACCGGGCCAAGGCCGAACTGATCGTCCACCTGTCCAAACCGTGAGGTCGTGCCCATGCCTACTTACAGGACCCCGGACGTGTACGTCGAAGAGATCTCGGTCTTTCCTCCCTCGGTGGCCGAGGTGGAGACCGCGATCCCCGCCTTCATCGGCTACACGCAGAAGGCGACCCGCACCGCGACCGACGACCTGATCCTGAAGCCGACCAAGATCTACTCCCTCAAGGAGTACGAGCAGTACTTCGGCTTCGCGCGCGAGGAAGCGCTGACCATGACGGTGACGGGGGACGCGGCCGCTGGGTACAAGGTGAGCGCCTTCGCCGTGGGCGGCACGACGCCGAGCGACAACTTCGTGCTCCCCTACCTGCTGTACTACGCCGTGAAGATGTACTTCGACAACGGCGGTGGTCAGTGCTACATCGTCTCGGTGGGGCTGCACCAGGTGGCCCCCTCCGTCACCCTCAAGGGGACGGACCCCGACGCGGGGGGCGCGGTGGAGACCAACTTCGGGCTGCAGGACGGGCTGGACGTGCTGGCGCTGGAAGACGAGCCGACGCTGATCGTCATCCCCGAGGCGGCCTCCCTGAGCGGGACCGCGTACGGGACGCTGGTGCAGGCCGTCCTGGCGCAGTGCGGGAAGCTGGGCGACCGCTTCGGCATCTTCGACGCCTACCGCGGCACCCGTCCCCAGGACCTGGACTCCGACATGGTGGTGAGCAGCGTCACCCTGAGCAACGCCGCGGCGACGCGGAACGCCTTCGGGATGCAGAACCTGAAGTACGGCGCCGTCTACTACCCGTTCGTCCGCACCGCGCTCAACTACTTCGCCTCCGAGACGAACGTGACCGTTACCCACCCGGACGGGAGCGGGACGCTGGCGGCGCTGAAGACCACCAACACGGCGGTCTACAACTTCGCCAAGGCTTCGCTCGCCGACTACTACCTGATCATGCCGCCGAGCGGGGCGGTGGCCGGGGTGTACGCCTGGACGGACACCAACCGCGGGGTGTGGAAGGCGCCGGCCAACGTGAGCCTGGCCGACGTGATCGAGCCGGTGGTCCGCCTGGACAATGCGCACCAGGACACGCTCAACGTGGACGCGGTGTCGGGGAAGTCGATCAACGCCATCCGCGCCTTCGCCGGGAAGGGGACGCTGGTGTGGGGGGCGCGCACCCTGGCGGGGAACGACAACGAGTGGCGCTACGTCTCGGTGCGCCGGTTCTTCAACATGGTGGAGGAGTCGGTCAAGAAGTCCACCTACTGGGCGGTCTTCGAGTCGAACGACGCCAACACCTGGGTCAAGGTGCGCGGGATGATCGAGAACTACCTCACGCAGAAGTGGCGCGAGGGCGCGCTGGCCGGCGCGACCACCAAGGACGCCTTCTTCGTGCGGTGCGGGCTCGGCACCACCATGAACGCGCAGGACATCCTGGAGGGGCGGATGAACGTGGAGATCGGGATGGCGGTGGTGCGCCCGGCGGAGTTCATCATCCTCAAGTTCTCGCACAAGCTGCAGACCTCGTGAGCGGCCCTTCGGCCCGGCCGATCCCGGCACCCTTCTGAACCACCAGTCGGAGGACCCAGAACATGCCCGCTCTCTATCCGCTTCCCGTATTCCACTTCACCGTCGAGTGGGGCGGCACCCGCCTCGGCTTCACGGAGGTTTCCGGGCTGACGCAGGAGAACCAGGCCATCGAGTACCGCGACGGCTCCTTCCCCGAGTACTCGTCCATCAAGATGCCGGGGCTGCGGAAGTTCAACAACGTCACGCTCAAGCGTGGCATCGTGAAGAGCGACAACGACTTTTTCAAGTGGTTGAGCACCGTCAAGCTGAACAAGGTGGAGCGGCGCGACCTGGTCATCAGCCTGCTCAACGAGGAGCACCAGCCGGTGATGGTGTGGAAGATCCACAACGCCTTCCCCGTCAAGGTGGAGGGGCCGCAGCTCAAGGCGACGGGGAACGAGGTGGCGATCGAGTCGATCGAGATCGCCCACGAGGGGCTGGAAGTCCAGAACGACTGACGCCGCCCCGTAGCCAGGACGCCCGATGCCGCTCTACTACCCGCCCGTCGGCTTCCACTTCCGGGTGGAGGTGCTGGGGCTCACGCCCAACGACAGCGACCTGCGCTTCTCCGAGGTTTCCGGCCTTTCGGTGGAGCTGGGGACGGAGGAGGTCGCCGAGGGGGGGGAGAACCGGTTCACGCAGAAGTTTCCCACCCGCGCCAAGTACCCGGAGCTGGTGCTGAAGAGGGGATTGCTGCTGAACTCGGAGATCACCGGGTGGATCCGCTCGTGTGTCGAGGACCTCACCATCCAGCCCAAGAGCGTGGACGTCACCCTGCTCAACGAGGAGCACCAGCCGCTCCTCACCTGGCACCTGGTGGGCGCGTATCCCACCAAGTGGGCGGCGAGCGACCTGAACGCCACCAACAACGCGGTGATGGTGGAAACGCTCCAGCTCTTCTACCAGTACTTCACCTTCGACCGGTCGTAGCGGCATGCCGATCATCGTGGACGAGGTGGTCATCTCGGTGGAGGTCGGCAACGCGGCGGCGGGCGGGGCCGCCACGCCCCCCTCCGGCACCGAGGACAAGCAGCACATCGTGGCCGAGTGCGTGGAGCGGGTGCTCGACATCCTGGCGCAGAAGGCGGAGCGCTGAGATGACCGCGCGCGGCACGCTGGAAAAGCTCCTGATCAAGGCCTTCGAGAGCGCCGACTTCTCCGGGAGCGCGATCGGGGAGTTCGAGGCGTTCGTGAACCCGAACGAGATCACGCTCGCCTACGAGATGGAGTACGACGCGGCGCAGGGGCAGGGGACCACGGGGAGCCGGATGAACTTCAAGAAGGTCAAGCCGGGCGACATGTCGCTGACCTTCTTCATCGACGGGACCGGCGCCAACGGGCACCCGGTGGACGTGCAGCAGAAGATCGAGTCGTTCCAGACCGTCACCGGCTACAACGGGAACATCCACCGCCCCAACTACCTCAAGGTGGTGTGGGGGACGCTGCAGGTGAAGCGGTGCGTGCTCAAGAGCGCCTCCATCGCCTACAAGCTCTTCAAGCCCGACGGGGTGCCGCTGCGCGCGGTGATCACCGCCAACTTCACCGACAGCTCCGACGACCAGACGCGGGTGGCGATGGCGCAGGACCAGTCGCCCGACCTGACGCACGTGCGGCTGGTGAAGGCCGGGGACACCCTCCCGGCGCTGTGCGCGCGGATCTACGGAGACCCGGCGTACTACCTGGAGGTGGCCCGCGCAAACGGGATCGACCACTTCCGCAGGCTCGTGCCGGGGACGAGGATCGTCTTCCCCCCGCTGGAGAAATAGCCATTTCCGAGCAGCGCACCCTCCCCATCCCCGCGGAGCACCGCGAGTTCACCGTCAAGTCGGCGGGGACGGCGGTGCCGCGCGAGCACCAGCTCCTGGCGGCATACGTCACCAAGACGGTGAACCGGATCGCCGCGGCCCGGCTGGTCTACCAGGACGGGGCCGCCTCGGCGAGCGACTTCCCGCTCGGCAACTCGGCCACCTTCGTCCCGGGGACGGAGGTCGAGATCCTGGCGGGGAAGGGGAGCGACCCGGTCTCGCTCTTCAAGGGGATCGTGGTCAAGCAGAGCCTCAAGGTGCGCGACCACGCCGCCGCGCAGCTCGTGGTGGAGTGCCGCCACAAGGCGGTCAAGATGACGGTGGGGCGGAAGAGCGCCTACTTCCTCGACCAGACGGACGGGGACATCATCGGCGCGCTGCTGGACGGCGCCGGGGTGGACGCGGACGTGGCGGCCACCACCGTCACCCACAAGCAGCAGGTGCAGTACGCCAGCACCGACTGGGACTTCCTGCTAACCCGGGCCGAGGCGAACGGGCGGCTGGTCTTCACCAACGACGAAAAGGTGGCGGTGAAGGCTCCGGACTTCGGGGGCGACGCCGTGGTGGACCTGCAGTTCGGCGCCACCATCCTGGAGCTGGACGCGGAGATCGACTCGCGCGGGCAGTTCGCCGCGGTGAAGAGCTTCACCTGGGACGCGGCCCAGCAGAGCGTGGTGGAAAAGGAGGCGGCGGATCCCGGTACCGACGGCCCCGGGAACCTGGCGCCCGCCGACCTGGCGGGGGTGGTGGGGCTCCCCCACCTCCCGCTGACCCACCCCTCCGTCACCGAGGAGGAGGCGCAGGCGTGGGCCGACGCCGAGTGGCTGAAGTCCAGGATGAGCAAGACCAGCGGCCGGCTGAAGTGCGAGGGGATCGGCACGGTGAACCCCGGCGACATCGTCTCGCTGGGCGGGGTGGGGGAGCGCTTCAACGGCAAGGTGTTCGTCACCGGGGTGCGCCACGACTTCGACATGGTGCAGGGGTGGAAGACGCACGTGCAGTTCGGCGGGGTCGCGGAGTGGCTGGCCGACGGGAAGCAGGTGACCGCACCCAAGGCCGCGGCGCTCCTCCCGGGGATCAACGGGCTGCAGGTGGGGGTGGTGGTCAGCAACGAGGACCCGGACGGCGAGCACCGCGTGCGGGTGCGGATGCCGATGGTGAGCACGGACGCGGAGGGGACGTGGGCGCGGGTGGCGTCGCTGGACGCGGGGAGCGAGCGGGGCTTCTTCTTCCGCCCGGACGTGGGGGACGAGGTGGTGCTCGGCTTCCTCGCCGACGACCCGCGCCAGGCGGTGATCCTGGGGATGCTGCACAGCAGCGCCAAGGCCGCCCCGCTGACGGGCTCGGACGACAACCACGAGAAGGTCTTCCAGAGCCGGTCGAAGATGAAGCTGTACTTCAACGACGACACCAAGGTGATGCGGCTGGAAACCCCCGCCGGGAACAAGATCACCCTGAGCGAAGAGGACAAGGCGGTCAAGGTGGTCGACCAGAACGGCAACAAGCTGGAGATGACGGCGGACGGGATCAAGATCGAGAGCGCGAAGGCGCTGGAGCTGAAGGCGGGGACCGAGTTGAAGCTGGAGGCGGGGACGGCGCTGTCCCTCAAGGCCGGGACGGAGCTGAAGCTGGCGGGGGGGTCCTCGGGGGCGGAGCTGTCCAGCTCGGGGACCACCAAGGTCAAGGGGACCATGGTGCAGCTCAACTGAGGAGCGACGGATGCCGGCAGCCGCGCGGGTGGGGGACACGAGCAACCACGGGGGGACCATCGTGGGGCCAGGGGCGGCCACGGTGCTGATCGGCGGGATGCCGGCGGCTGTGGTGGGGGACACGCACGTCTGCTCGCTCCCCCCCAACGGCCACCAGCCGACGGCCAGCGTCTTCCCCAGCGGGAGCGCCACGGTGACCATCGGCGGGGTGGCGGCGGTGCGCACCAGCGACGCCTGCATCTGCGGGGCGATGGCGGCGGTGGGCGAGCCGACCGTGATCATCAACTGAACCCGGGAGAGCGCATGGATCCGAGCCAGGGCGACGTCGGCTCCACCTCGTTCCTGGGGCGGGGGTGGAGCTTCCCCCCGGAGTTCGCGCCGGGCGCCGGGGGCGTGCTGATGTCGTCCGACGAGGAGGACATCCACGAGAGCCTGAAGATCCTCTTCGGCACCGCGGCGGGCGAGCGCTTCCTCCGCCCCCGCTACGGGCTGGACATGCACGAGGTGCTCTTCGAGCCGATGAGCACCACGCTGAAGACCTACCTCCAGGACCGGATCAGGACGAGCATCCTGATCTACGAGCCCCGGGTCAACCTGCTTTCGCTGGAGCTGGACACCTCGGGGCAGCAGGAGGGGCGGGTGACGCTGATCGTGGACTACGAGGTACGGGCCACCAATTCGCGCTTCAACCTGGTGTACCCGTTCTACGCGTTCGACAGCAGCGAG
>JAFAYN010000386.1 GCA_019240375.1 Gemmatimonadota bacterium | reverse complement strand
CTCCTCGACGAGGACCCGGCGATTGATTCCCGGAGAGGTGGCGGACGCCGTGAAGTAGAAGGCCCGCTCGCTGTCCCAGAGCTGGGTGAGCAGGTACGTCTTTCCGATGCGGCGCCGGCCGTAAAGCAGGGCCAGCTTGCGCTTTCCCGATTCGGCCAGATCTCGGAGTTCGGCGGCTTCCCGTTCGCGATCGATCAGCATGTACGATGCTTCCGCGGCCTCGTTCGTGTGCCTGCTCGCATGTTGGCATGCTAGCACATGAGCATGCGCTGCACAACCACGAAAGGCAGGGCGGCATCTGCGGATGCCGCCCTGCCCCTTGCTTTCGGGTGTCCGCGTCGGCCCGGCGTCAGAAGCGGGTCCAGGACACCCCGACGCGCACCGTCCTGGGGAGGCCGGTCTGCTCCAGCACCCCGCTCCTGTTCACCAGGTACTCGGCGTCGGCGAGGTTCTCGACGCTCACGAACAGGCCGGCGCCCGCCGCCAGGTCGCGCCGCAGGGTGGCGTCCACCACGTCGAACGGCTCCAGCGCCGCCCCGCTCAGGGTGGTGGTGGACCCCTCGTGCCGGTAGATCAGCGCCAGCTCGCCCGTGCGCGGGCCGCCCAGCGCCACCCGCCCCACGTAGCGGTTCAGGGGAACGCGGTGCACCCGGGGGCCGGCCTCGGTCCTGGCGTCGTCGTAGTTGTAGCTGGCCGACAGGCGGAGCCACTCCGTGGCGGTGAGCGCCGCCTCGCCCTCGACGCCGCGGGAGTGCGCCCGCCCCAGGTTCTGGCGCATCAGGAAGCCGGGGCGCAGGAAGGCGAAGTCGGTGAGGTCGCGCATCGTGTTGCGGAACGCCGTGGCGCGCAGCTCCAGCCGGGCGGCGGGCTGCCAGTCGACCCCCACGTCGCCGCCGGTCAGGTGCTCGGGGCCGAGCTGCGGGTTGGGGAGGAAGGTGTTGTTCCCCGAAAGGAAGGTGCGGTACTGCTCGGAGAGCGTCGGCGCGCGGAAGGCGCGGTACACCGAGCCGCGCACCGCCAGCCCGGGGAGGAGCTGGAGCTTCGCCCCCAGCCGCGGCGAAAGGGCGGCGTCGGAGCGGGTGTCGAAGTCGGCCGTGGCCGAGTCGCTGGTCGCCCGGCCCCCGGCGTAGTTGCGCCACCCGTCGGCGCGCAGGCTGGCCTCCACGCGCAGCGGCGCCACCGGCGCGAACACCCCCTGCACGAACAGGCCGCCGATGAGCTGCGACCCGCCGCTGGAGGTGGTGCGGGCGAGGGCGCCGGTGCCGCCGTACACCTCCTCGTCCAGCGTTCCGTGCATGTAGCGGAAGTCGCCGCCCAGGGCCAGGGCGAGCGGCGCGTCGCCCCCGGTGGACCACTGCACGGAACCGCCCAGGTCGTTCGCGGGGATGGTCTGCACCAGCGCCGTGCTCTCGCTGGAGCGGTCGGCGGCGGCGCGGGCCTGGTGGCTTTCCTGGCGCTGCAGCGTCCCGAACAGGTCGGCGGTCAGCCGGCCGGAGGCGACGCCGCCCAGGTTGGTCCCCACGCGCAGGTTGCCGATGCGCCGGCTGCTGAAGGCGAGCCGCGTCCCCCCACTCCGGTCCTCGTCCAGGAAGCTGAGGCCGGCGCTCACGGTCCGGTCGGCGCCCAGGGCGTACTCGCCGCGCAGGTTGGCGTTGCGGCGGGTGGAGGCGTTGTCCACGTCGATGGCGCCCCGCTGCGCCGCCGGGACGAACACGTAGCCGCCCCCGTCCGCCCAGGTCCCGTCGGCGGAGAGCGCCAGGCGCCCGCGGATGTCGCTCCCGAACAGCGACACCTCGCGCAGGTCGCGGCTCCCGGCGGTCGCCAGCGCCTGCAGGGTGTGCGGGGCGATGGGGCGGCTCACCAGCTGGATCACCCCGCCCATGGCGTAGTTGCCGTACAGGCTGCTCCCGCCCCCTTCCGTCAGCTCCACCCGGTCGAGGGAGTACACCGACGCCCGCTGCCAGTCCACCCACTCCCCCCACGGGTCGTTGAGCGGGACGTTGTCCAGGAGCACCAGGGTGCGCCCCTCGTCGGTGCCGCGCACAGAAACGATCTGCTCGGGGCCGGACACGCTCCCGCTGGCGCGGGGGAGCTCCACCCCGGGAAGCTCGCGGACCAGGTCGTCGGCGGTGCGAGCGGGGCTCCGTTCCACCTGCTCGGGGGTCAGCACGTTGACGGTGGCGGTCACCCGGGCGGTCTGCACCGGGGTCCGGGTAGCGCTCACCACCACGCCGGGGAGGAGCACGGAGCCCGCCGGGAGGGCGAAGTCGGCGGCGGCGGTGGCGCCGGGGCGCACCGTGACGGTGTCGCTCCCGGGCCGGCGCCCCAGCACGGACACGCTCAGCCGGTAGCCGCCCGGGGCCAGCCCGGGGATGCGGTAGCGCCCCTGTGCGTCGGTGACGGCGCCCAGCGACGACCCCACCACGTTGACGGTGGCGCCGGGGATCGGCTGGGCGGACTCGGCGGCGGTGACCCGCCCTGTCACGGTGCCGGTGCTCTGCGCCCGGGCGGTGCCGGCCATGGCTACCACCGCCACGGCGGCGACTGCGCAGCTCCGGAAGGTCGACGTCTCGTACATTTCTCTGGATTTACAGGGGAAGGGGTGGCTCCGGGGGATGATAGAGCGCCTGTTTGCGGTCGGCAACTTCTTTTCGCGTGCTCCGGGGGCTTCTGCGTGGTCGGTCGGCGGGTGCTCCTCGCTCCGGCGGGTGCGTAACTCGGTCGCTGCGCTCCCTCAGACATACGCCCCGCCTCCGGAGGAGCACCCACCTCCCTGCGGGCTTTTACCGCGAACTTCCTCTACAGGGTGAAGCGCCAGAGGGGGGAGCCGCCCTCGGGGTCGGGGACCCTGTGGGCGCGGACCCTGAAGACCTTTTCGATCAGCTCCGGGGGGATCTGATCGGGGTGGTCGGCCTGGTGCGCGATCCTTCCCCCTTCCAGCAGGAGGAAGCGGTCGCCGTACTGGAAGGCCGTGTTCAGGTCGTGCAGCACGGCTACCACGGTGACGCCGTGGGCCAGGAGGTCGCGGGCCAGGTCCAGCAGGTGGAGCTGGAAGTGGACG
>JAFAYN010000236.1 GCA_019240375.1 Gemmatimonadota bacterium | reverse complement strand
CCCGCTCGGCCAGGATCTCCAGCACCCGCCCCGTGTAGGGGCTGACCACCTGCGAGGTGAGGCTCTGCTCGCTCTCCAGCTGCGCCAGGTCGCGCCGGGCCTCGTCCAGCTGGAAGAGGGCCGTCTGGAGCGCCTCGCGGTTGGTGTTCTCGGCCTGGAGCCGGCGCACCTCGAGCTGCGCGATCTCGCCCTGGTCGGTGCGCGCCTTCTCCTTCACCCGCTCGTACTCCTGCACGGTGGCGAGCAGCGCCTGCCGGGTGAGGAGCCCCTGGGCGACCAGCTGCTCCTCGTTGGCGACCTTCTCACGCAGCGCCTTGAGCGCGGCCTCCGACGCGGAAACGGACTGCTGCAGGCTGGAGCGGGACTGCGCCAGGTAGGCCGTCTGCAGCTCGGTGTCGCGGGCGCCGAAGCCGGCGAGCTGCCGCTGGCGGCCGTCCAGCTCGGCGATGCGCGCCCTCGCCTGGCGGATCTTCTCGGTCAGGTCGGGGCGGGCGAGCCGGGCCACCACCTGCCCCTCGCGGATGGTGTCCCCCACCTGCACGGCGAAGTCGGCGACGCGCCCCTCGTTCTCGGAGGTCACCTCGTACACGCCGCCACTGCGGACCAGGATCCCGGGCCCGCTCACGCGGTCGGGGATGCTCCCGAAGACGCCCCAGGCCAGCGCCGCGGCCAGCACGCACCCCAGCGAGGCGAGCGCGAGCCACCCGCGGCGGGTGGTCACCTGCATCATCTGGTCGAGCTGCTCGGGCGAGGAAAGGCGCTCCAGCGCCACCTCGCGGAAGATGTTCCTGCGCTCCGACATCTCCGGTCTCCGATGGAAGGAAGGCGAAAGGAGGAAGCGTTCGCGGGCTACTCCGGGACCAGCGTCCCGGCCGCGAAGCGGAGCCGGGCGAGTGCCAGGGCGTGACGCAGCTCCCCGTCGATCCGGGTGAGCGTGGCCGAGGTCAGCCCGTCCTCCGCGTACAGGACGTCGAACAGGGTGGAGCCGCCGAGCCTGAACTTGCGCCGCTCGTTCTCGACCGAGGTCGTGCTCAGGCGGACGGACTCCGCCGTTTCCCGCAGCTCCTCGGCGGAGCGCCGCAGCGTTTCCGTGGCGGCGTCGGCCTCCAGGGCGATGCTGCGGGTCAGCTCCCGCTCGGTGACGGCGGCGGCCTGGTCGTCGGCGGCGCTCTGCAGCGCCAGCCCCTCGGCGGCGCGGTTCCCCAGCGTGAGCCCGGAGGAAAGCTTCACCTCGGCGTGGAACCCGTTGCGACCGGAGAGCGGCGCGAGCATCCGGTCGAGCGAGCCCCCCTCCTCCACCCCGGTGTAGCCCAGGCTGACGCTCAGGTCCACCTGGGGGCGCAGCTCGGAGCGGGCGGCGCGCAGCAGCGTCCGCGAGGCTTCGCGCCGGTAGTGGAGCGAGGCCAGGTCGGCGCGCGCCCGGAGCGCTTCCGCCGCCACCGTCTGCGCGGTGGGGATCGGCCCCGCGGCCGGGTCGCCGGGGGTGGGGAAGGGGGTGGCCGGGGCGGGGAGCGCCGCCAGCGCCTCCACCGGGATCCCCATCGCCAGTCCCAGCTCCCGGCGCGCCGCGGTCAATCCCTGCTCTCCCGCGAGCCGCGAGGCCCGCTTGGAGGAGAGGCTGGCCGTCACCTGCACCAGGTCGGCGGCGGGGCGCTCGTCGGCCTCCACCAGCGTCCGGGTCTCCTCCACCAGCCGTTCGGCCCGGAACTCCGCCTCGTGCAGGACGCGCAGCCGCTCCACCGCCGCCAGGTAGCCCCAGTACGCCTCGGTCGAGCGGAGCACGCTCTGCGCGCGCCGGTGCCGGAGGTCGGCGCTGCTCGCCGAGTAGCTCCCGCGGGCGGCACGCTCCTGCGCCGTAACGAGCCCGCCGCCGCGCCCGCGTCCCAGCGGGACGAGAACGTCCAGGCTGGCGGTCGCCTGGTTGCGGGGGAGGACGTCGGAGCCCGGGACCTCGGCGCGGGAGACCGCGAGCTGCGGCCCGACCACGATCCCCGAGCGGAGCCGGCGGTCCACCCCGATCCCGTACTCCATCCCCCGGCTGGTCGCCACGGTCGCGTCCACCCCCACCGCCTGCGTGGGGTCGGTGACGTGCTGCGCCGAAAGGACGGTCTGGAGGCGCGAGTCGAAGGCGCCCTGCGCCTGCCGCACCACCCCCTCCTGCCGCCGGACGCCGGCCTCCGCGGCGAGCACGTCGGCGCTGGAGGCGAGCGTGGTCCGCACCACCTCGTCGAGGGTGAGGGGGACGGGGCCCTGCTGCCCCCGCGCCGCCGTGGCGGACAGAGCGACGAAGGCGGCGGGAAGGATCGCGCGGCAGGCCCGCCCGAGGGGCGGCGCGGCCGGGAGGAATCGGAGCATGGTCGCCTCGTTCCGGGGTGGATGGGCGTCGGTCAGGGGTGCGCCGGAGCGCGCACAGAGGCCGCTCCCGCCGCGGGGTCTCAGGTCAGCGCCGCGACGACGAGGGCGTGCCACTCCAGGCACCCCGCGCCGCCGGGAACCCGGTCCAGCTCGCGATGGGAGAGCGGCGCCTCGTCCACCAGGTCCGGGAGGACGACCAGCAGGTCCACGTCGCCCGGCTTTTCCAGGAAGCGCAGCCGGAGCGTCGCCGGCAGCTCGATCCCGAAGGAGTCGCGGATCGCGCGGTGCGGGTCCTCCATCAGCGCGGAGCGGAACCGGCGGTCGAAGGCGGCGCGCATGGTGACGGCCGTGAGTCCGGGGCGGAGGTCGTCCTGGCGGTCCGGGGTCGGGAAGGGCATGGTCGGGCGCGGGCTGCGGGAGTGGCGACGGGTGAGCGGCCCTTCCAAAGGCACGACGTGTGCCGCACATGGTATGATTGTGTAAGTGACTGTGTGATGATGATTAACGATGATTTTTGCCTGTTTTTGATCGACGCATGGCGGGAACTGTGCCTCTACCGGATAGAGCCCTGCCTCTACTCGATAGAGGAGTGCCTCGGACGAGGAGAGGCGGAGCATCGTGAACCCCGCGCGAGCCCTCCGGTATAAGGGGAGGCGGAGACCGTTCCGCGTATCCCCGACCACAGGTTCCGAAGCGCATGGCCGTCGACGT
>JAFAYN010000228.1 GCA_019240375.1 Gemmatimonadota bacterium | reverse complement strand
CACGCGGCGCGGGTGGTCCGCCTGGACGGGGAGCGGGCAGAGATCGAGCGGGAGAGCACGACCGCGCCGGTCACCGGCGTCACCCCGGAGCACCTGGCCTACGTCATCTACACCTCGGGGAGCACCGGGCGGCCCAAGGGGACCGAGGTCCCGCACCGGGCGATCCCCGGCGTATTCCGGGGGGTGGAGTACGCGCGCTTCGACGGGGAGCAGGTGCTCCTCCAGCACTCCTCGGTCTCGTGGGACCTGCTGACGCTGGAGCTGTGGGCCGCCCTGCTGCAGGGCGGGCGGAGCGTGCTGTACCCCGGGACCAGCGCCGACCTGGAGGGACTCGCGCGCACCGTGGAGCGGGAGGGCGTCACCACGCTCTGGCTCACCGCCGCGCTCTTCAACCTGGCGGTCGAAACCCGGCCGGAGCTGCTCCGGCGGGTCCCCCAGGTGATCGTGGGCGGGGAGGCGGTTTCCGCGGAGCACGCGCGCAGGGCGCTAGACCTGGCACCGGGGGTGCGGCTGGTGAACGGGTACGGCCCCAGCGAGTGCACGGTGTTCACCACCTGCCAGCCGCTCACCCCGGAGGTGGTGGAGGGCGCGAGCGTCCCGATCGGCTCCCCGGTCGGGGACCGGCGCGTGTACGTGCTGGACGCGGAGATGGAGCCGGTGCCAGCGGGCGTGCCGGGGGAGCTGTACGTGGGCGGCCCGGCCGTGCCGCGCGGGTACCGGGATCGCCCGGCGCTCACGGCGGAGAAGCTGGTGCCGGACCCCTTCTCCGCCGGCGCGGGCGCTCGGCTCTACCGGACGGGGGACCGGGTGCGGTGGAGTTCCCGGGGAACGTTGGAGTTCCTGGGGCGGGCCGACCGGCAGGTCAAGGTGCGCGGCTTCCGCGTGGAGCCCGGCGAGATCGAGGCCGTGCTGGCGGCGCACCCCGCGGTGCGGGAAGCCGTGGTGGTGGCGCGGGAGGACGAGCCGGGGCGGCGGGAGCTGGTGGCGTACCTGGTGGTCCGCCCGGGGGCAGAGACATCGGCGGCCGAGGTGCGGAGCCACCTGCGCGCACAGCTCCCCGAGTTCATGGTGCCGGGCGCCTGGATGGTGCTGGACGCGCTCCCGCTGACGCCGCACGGCAAGGTGGACCGCGCCGCGCTCCCGGCGCCCTCCGGCGCGGCCGGGACGGGACGCCCCCACGTGGCCCCACGGAGCGAGACCGAGGAGCGGGTGGCGGAGATGTTCGCCGGGATCCTGAAGACGGAGCGGGTGGGGGTCCACGACGACTTCTTCGAGCTGGGCGGCCACTCCCTCCTCGCCACGCGGCTGGTTTCCAGGATCCGCGAGGTGCTGGACGTGGAGATCCCGCTGCGGCTGGTCTTCGAATCGCCCACGGTCGAGGGGCTCGCCGCGCACCTGGACGACGCGGTGCGGGCCCGGCTGGAGCTGCTGGCCGGCGGACTCGAAGAGATGGACGAAGACGCGATCGAGGCGCTCCTCGCCGACCTCGAATCCACCTCCTCCAGTGAAGGCGATGACTGACCTGCTGCTCCGCCTCGCCAAGCTCCCGCCCGAGAAGCGGCGTCTCCTGGAGGAGCGCCTCCGGGGGGAGCGTCCCCACCTCGTCGAGCTCCGGCCGCACCCTCGCGACGGCGGGCCGCTCCGGCTCTCCTTCGCCCAGCAGCGGCTCTGGTTCATCGACCAGCTCGAGCCGGGGCGCTCCACCTACAACATGCCCTACGCGCTGCGCGTCGGCGGACGGCTCCACCTCCCGGCGCTGGAGCGGGCGCTCGGCGAGGTGGTCCGCCGGCACGAGTCGCTGCGCACCCGCTTCCCCCTGCGCGAGGGCGAGCCGGTGCAGCAGGTGGACCCCGCGCGGACGGCGCGGCTCCCGCTGGTGGACCTCGGCGGGATCGGGGAGGGGGGGCGCGAGGCCGAGCTGGCGCGGCTCGCGGCCGCGGAGGCGCGGCGCCCCTTCGACCTGGCGGCCGGCCCGCTCCTGCGGACCACCGTCGTGCGGCTGGGGGACGAGGAGGCGGCGGTGCTCTTCACCCTGCACCACATCGTCACCGACGGGTGGAGCATGGGGATCCTGGTGCGGGAGCTTTCCGCGCTCTACGGCGCCTTCACCCGGGGCGAGGAGCCGGTCCTCCCCGGGCTGCCGGTGCAGTACGCGGACTACGCCGAGTGGCAGCGGGTCTGGCTGCGCGGGGAAACGCTGGCGAAGCAGGCCGGCTACTGGCGGGAGCGGCTGGCCGGCGCCCCCGCGCTGCTGGAGATCCCGACCGACCACCCCCGGCCGCCGGTGGCGAGCGACGCCGGGGCGACGCTCGGCTTCGCGCTGGGGGCGGAGGCCACGGCCGCGCTGGGCGCGCTCGCCCGCGAGGAGGGGGCGACACCGTTCATGGCGCTGCTCGCCGCCTGGCAGTGGGTGCTGGGGCGGTACGCCGCGCAGGAGGACGTGGTGGTGGGGACCCCCATCGCCGGCCGCACCCGGGCGGAGGTGGAAGGGCTGATCGGCTTCTTCGTCAACACCCTGGTGCTGCGCGCGGAGGTCCCCGCCGGGACCCCCTTCCGCGAGCTGCTGCGACGGGTGCGGGACAGCACGCTGCAAGCATACGCCCACCAGGACCTCCCCTTCGAGAAGCTGGTGGAGGAGCTGGGGGCGGAGCGCAGCCTCGCGTACGCGCCGGTCTTCCAGGCCCTGTTCTCCTTCCAGAACAACGAGGGCGCGGAGCTGGAGCTGGGCGCGTCGGGGCTGAAGAGCGTGGGGGTGGAAACCCCCTCGGCGATGTTCGACCTGACGCTGGACCTGGCCGAGGTGGAGGGCGAGGTCCGGGGGACGCTGACCTACCGCACCGACCTGTGGGAGCGCGGGAGCATGGCGAGGCTGCTGGAGCACTACGGACGGGTGCTGGAGGCGGCGGTCCGCCGGCCGGAGCAGCGGATGTCGGAGCTGGCGCCGCCACGGGGCGCCGGGCTGGTGCCCGAGCCCTCAGCGGGGCCCGCTCGGCGGTGCGTGCACGAGCTGTTCGCGGAGCAGGCGGCCCGCACCCCGGACGCGGCGGCGCTGGTCTTCGGGGACCGGACGCTGACCTACGCGGAGCTGGAGCGGGAGTCCGACCGGCTGGCGCGCCACCTCCGCCGGCTGGGCGCGGGCCCGGAGACGCGCGTCGGGATCTGCATGGAGCGCTCGTCGGAGCTGGTGGTCGGGATCCTGGGGACCCTGAAAGCCGGCGCCGCCTGCGTCCCGCTCGACCCGGAGTACCCGGCCGAGCGCCTGGCGTACGTCCTCGCCGACGCGGGTGTCGCGCTGCTGCTGACGCAGGAGAATCTGGTGGGGCGGCTCCCGGAGCACGCGGCGCGGGTGGTGCTGGTGGATGCCCCCCTCCCCCGACCCCTCCCCCACGAGGGGGGAGGGGAGCACGACGGCTCCGACTCGTCATCAGCCTTCCCCCAGAATTGGGGGAAGGTGCCGAGCCTAAGCGAGGCGGATGGGGCCGCCGCTTCTGAGCCCACCGTTGGCCCCGGCAACCTCGCGTATGTGATCTACACATCCGGCTCCACCGGCACCCCCAAGGGTGTGGCCGTGGAGCATGGGGCCGCCGCGGCGCACCTGGCGGGGTTCGCTCGGGAGCTGGGGATCGGCCCGGGCGACCGGGTGCTGCACTTCGCCTCGTTCGGCTTCGACGTTTCCATCGAGCAGCTCTTCCTCCCGCTCCTCACCGGCGGGACGGTGGTGCTGCGCGGCCCCGAGCCGTGGAATCCCGCGGAGTGGCCGGCGCGGGTGCGCGAGCTGGGGATCACCGTCGGCAACCTTCCCCCCGCGTACTGGCTGGAGGTGATCGAGACGGCGCCCCCGGTGGAGCTTCCCGGGCTGCGATGCCTCCTGGTCGGGGCGGACGCCATGCCCTCCGCCGCGGTGCGCCGCTGGCGCGAAGCCTTCCCCGGTCCCGCGCGCCTGGTCAACGGCTACGGACCCACCGAGGCGGTCGTCACCGCCACCGCCTTCCCCCTCCCCGCGGACTACCCGGCCGGGTACCCGGGCGCCACCGTCCCCATCGGGGGGGCGCTCCCCGGGCGCGCGGCGTACGTGCTGGACGGTGATGGGACGCCGGTGCCGGACGGCGCGCCGGGCGAGCTTTGCCTGGGCGGCGACCGGCTGGCGCGGGGGTACCTGGGGAGACCGGACGCGACGGCGGAGCGATTCGTCCCCGATCCCTTCGGCGGCACCCCGGGGGGACGGCTCTACCGCACGGGCGACCGGGTGCGCCGGCTGGTCTCGGGGGAGCTGGAGTTCCTGGGGCGGGTCGACCGGCAGGTCAAGGTGCGCGGCTTCCGCATCGAGCCCGGAGAGGTCGAGGCCGCCCTGCTCCGGCACCCGGCGGTGCGCGGGTGCGCGGTGGTGGCGCGGGAGGACGCGCCGGGAGAGAGGCGGCTCGTCGCCTACGTGGTCCCGGGCGGGATGGAGGCGCCGGCCGCGGAGCTGCGCGCCCACCTGGCGGCGCGGCTCCCGGAGTACATGGTCCCCTCCGCCTTCGTGACGCTGGAAGCGCTCCCGCTGACCCCCCACGGAAAGCTGGACCGGCGGGCGCTCCCCGCTCCCGACCGGGCGGGCGAGCGGGACGCCTTCGTGGAGCCGCGCACCCCCACGGAAGAGGTGCTGGCCGGGATCTGGGCCGAGGTGCTGGGGGTCGAGCGGATCGGGGTGGAGGCCAACTTCTTCGAGATGGGCGGGCACTCCCTCCTGGCGACGCGAGTGGCGTCGCGCGTGTGGCAGGCGTTCGAGGTGCAGCTCCCGGTGCGCGCGCTCTTCGAGTCGCCCACCGTGGCGGGGCTCGCCGCGCGCGTCGAGGCGGAGCAGCGGCGGGAGGACGCCGCCGCCGCGGCCGAGGGAGCGGCTCCCGCCGGGGAGCGCGCCGCGCCGGTGCTTTCCGAGAAGGCGCTCTTCCTCCTGCGCAAGCGGCGGGCGGAGCGGAAGCGCGCCGAGATGAAGATCACCCGGCGCACCGGTGACGGTCCCGCGCCGCTCTCCTTCGCGCAGCAGCGGCTCTGGCTGGTCGACCGGCTCCGGCCGGGACAGGGCACCTACAACATGCCCGCCCCGGTCCGCGTCCGCGGCCCACTGGACCGGGTCGCGCTGGAGCGGGCGCTCGCCGCCGTCGTCGCCCGCCACGAGCCGCTGCGCACGCGCTTCCCCCTGCGCGACGGCGAGCCGGTGCAGCAGGTGGACCCCGCGGGGCCGGTCCGCCTCCCGGTGGTCGACCTCGGTGGGCTGGACGAGCGGACGCGCGAGGCCGAGGTGGATCGTCTGGTGGCCGCGGAGTCCCGGCGCCCCTTCGACCTGGCCGCCGGCCCGCTCCTGCGGGCGGCGGTGGTGCGGCTGGGGGAGCGGGACGCGACGATGCTCTTCACCCTGCACCACATCGTCAGCGACGGGTGGAGCATGGGCGTCTTCATCCGCGAGCTTTCCGCGCTTTACGAGGCGTTCGCGCGCGGCGCCGAGCCCCGGCTCCCCGAGCTGCCGGTGCAGTACGCCGACCACGCGGTCTGGCAGCGGGGGTGGCTCACCGGCGAGGTGCTGGAGCGGGAGGTCGAGTACTGGCGCGAGCGGCTGTCCGGTGCCCCCGCGCTGCTGGAGCTCCCCACCGACCGCCCTCGCCCGCGGGTGGCGAGCGACGCCGGGGGCGCCCGCGACTTCACCATCGACGCGGCGACCACGGCGCGGCTGCGGGCGCTGAGCCGGAGCGAGGGGGCGACGCTCTTCATGACGCTGCTCGCCGGCTGGCAGCTCCTCCTGGCCCGCTGGTCCGGGCAGGACGACGTGGTGGTCGGGACCCCCATCGCCGGGCGGCACCGGCTGGAAACGGAGGGGCTGATCGGCTTCTTCGTGAACACGCTGGTGCTGCGCGCCGACCTGTCCGAGGACCCCGGCTTCCGTGCGCTGCTGGCCCAGGTGCGCGAGACCACCCTGGGCGCCTACCAGCACCAGGACCTCCCCTTCGAGAAGCTGGTGGAGGAGCTGGGGGTGGAGCGGAGCCTGGCGTACACCCCGCTCTTCCAGGTGATGTTCAACCTGCAGAACAACCAGCGCGGCGACCTGCGGCTGGGTGAAGCGGAGATGGAAAGCCTCCGCGGCAACCGACCGGCGGCCAAGTTCGACCTGAGCATGAGCCTGCTGGAGGCGGAAGGGGAGGTCCGCGGCGAGCTGACCTACCGGACCGAGCTGTGGGAGGGGGAGAGCATCGGGCGGATGGTCGCGCACTACGTCCGGGTGCTGGAGGAGGTGTCTGCCCACCCGGAGCGGAGGGTGCAGGAGGTGTCGCTCCTCGACGCGGGCGAGCGCGACCAGCTCCTGGCGGCGAGCCGCGGGCCCGAGCGCGCCTTCCCCGACCTCGGCATCCACGAGCTGTTCGAGGCCCGGGCGGCGCGAGCCCCCGGAGCCGTGGCGCTGGTGCTGGACGGGGAGTCGCTGAGCTACGGCGAGCTGGATCGCCGCGCGAACCGCCTCA
>JAFAYN010000192.1 GCA_019240375.1 Gemmatimonadota bacterium | reverse complement strand
CTGATGCTCACGGAGAGCGGCGTGGCGCTGGTGTTCTGGTTCACGTAGTTCGATCCGACCAGGTGCGACGGGACGGTCGGACGGGCCGCCGGGGCATTGCCGAGGGGCGAGCCGTCCGCGCACGCGGCCACCGAGGCGGCCAGGGCGAGCGCGGTGAGAAGGGAGCGGTGTTTCATGCGTGCCTCACGGAAAGCTGGGAGAAGTGCGGCGATCGTCGCCGCACGGTGAGCCCAAGAAGCACGCGGCGTCGTCCGGCGGCAACGCGGGTGGGACGGATCCGCCCCGCGGCGGCGACGAACGTTGCCGTGGGTGGGACGAAGGAACTGCTCCTTGCCCGTCACATAGATTTAAATTATGATCATAATATAAACGCGGTGCACGATGGCAGACCCGTACCGGGAGGATGAAGATGGCGGAAGCGTACATCATCGATGCGGTCCGCACCCCGCGGGGACGTGGCAAGCGGGGGAAGGGGTCGCTGACGGAGATCCACCCGCAGGAGCTGCTCGCCCAGACGCTGAACCGGCTGGCGGAGCGCACCGGGATCGAGCGGGGGGACGTGGAGGACGTGGTGGTGGGGTGCGTGTCGCAGGTGGGGGAGCAGGGCGCCAACGTCGCCCGCAACGCGGTGCTCGCCGCCGACTGGCCGCTGCACGTCACCGGGGTGAGCCTGAACCGCTTCTGCGGCTCGGGGCTGCAGGCGGTCAACTTCGCGGCGATGGGGGTGCTCTCCGGCGTGCAGGAGCTGGCGGTGGGCGGCGGGGTGGAGAGCATGTCGCGCGTCCCGATGGGCTCCGACGGCGGCGAGGGCGACGGGATCAACCCGCTGCTGCGGAACAAGCACTTCCAGGTGCCGCAGGGGATCAGCGCCGACCTGATCGCCACGCTGGAAGGGATCACCCGCGAGGAGGTGGACGCCTTCGCGCTGGAGTCGCAGCGCCGGGCGGCGCGGGCGCAGGGGGAGTGCCGCTTCGCGCGGAGCCTCTTCCCCGTGCGCGACCCGGCCACCGGCGAGGTCGCCCTGGAACGCGACGAGTACCTCCGCCCCGGGACCACGGCGGAGGCGCTGGCCGGGCTCCCCGCCGCCTTCGCGGAGCTGGGCGCGAAGCCGGTCGGGCCGGAGGGCGAGACCATGGACGGGATCGTCCTGGCCCGCTACCCTGAAGCCGGGCGGATCGACCACGTGCACACCGCCGGCAACTCCAGCGGGATCGTGGACGGCGCGGCGGCGGTGCTCCTGGCCTCCGAAGGGTACGTGCGCGGCCACGGGCTGAAGCCCCGGGCGCGGATCCGCTCCATGGCCACCCACGCCGAGGAGCCGATGATCATGCTCACCGCCCCCACCGAGACCGCGCGCCGGGCGCTCCGCAAGGCCGGGATGAGCGCCGCCGACGTGGACCTGTGGGAGATCAACGAGGCCTTCGCGGCCGTCCCCATCCAGGTGATGCGCAACCTGGCGCTGGACCCGGAGCGGGTGAACGTCAACGGCGGCGCCATCGCGCTGGGGCACCCGCTGGGCGCCACCGGGGCCATGCTCCTGGGCACCGCGCTGGACGAGCTGGAGCGGCGCGGGCTGGCGACGGCGCTGGTCACGCTCTGCATCGCCGGGGGACAGGGCGTCGCCACCATCATTGAGCGGGTGTGAGAGTGAAGCGGAATCCTGATTCGTCGCGCGCCGTCCGGCGGCCGCACTACGCGTGGGTCGTCGCGGCGGTCACCTTCGTCACCCTGCTGGCCGCGGCGGGGGTGCGCTCCGCGCCCGGGGTCCTGATGGTGCCGCTGGAGCAGGAGTTCGGGTGGAGCCGGGCCACCATCTCCCTGGCGGTCTCCGTCAACCTGGTGCTGTACGGGCTGATGGGGCCCTTCGCCGCGGCGATCATGGACCGGCTGGGAGTGCGGCGGACGATGCTTGTCTCGCTGGCGGTCACCGCGGCGGGAGTGGCGGCCACCGCGTGGATGACCCGCCCCTGGCAGCTCGTGCTGCTCTGGGGCGTGGTGGTGGGCGGAGGGACGGGGATGACGGCGCTGGTGCTGGGCGCCACCGTGGTCGGCCGCTGGTTCGCGGACCGGCGCGGGCTGGTGATGGGGGTGCTGACCGCGAGCACCGCCACCGGGCAGCTCCTCTTCCTCCCCCTGCTCGCCTCGGTGGTGGAGCGCTCCGGGTGGCGCCCGGCGGTGCTGGGAGTGGCGTGCGTGGCTGCGGTGGTGGTGCCGCTGGTCGCCCTGCTCATGCGCGACCGCCCCGCCGACGTGGGGCTGGTCCCCTACGGCGGGACGGAGGCCGACGCCGTGGACACGCGGGGCGCGGGGAACCCGGCCGCCGCGGCGCTCGCCGCCCTGCGCGACGGGCTCCGCTCGCGCGACTTCCTCCTCCTGGCGGGGACCTTCTTCATCTGCGGGGCGAGCACCAACGGGCTGATCGGGACGCACCTGGTCCCCGCCGCGCACGACCACGGGATCC
Source organism: Gemmatimonadota bacterium (assembly GCA_019240375.1). GTDB lineage: Bacteria > Gemmatimonadota > Gemmatimonadetes > Longimicrobiales > Longimicrobiaceae > JAFAYN01. The sequence goes on along the minus strand of JAFAYN010000192.1, from coordinate 4,086 downwards.
CCGAGGTGGCCGCCGCCGGGCTGCTCGCCACCATGGGGGTGTTCGACTTCTTCGGGACCACCCTTTCCGGCTGGCTCTCCGACCGGTGGGACAACCGCCGGCTCCTGGCCTGGTACTACTCGCTCCGCGGGCTGTCGCTGGTCTTTCTCCCCATCGCGCTGGCGGGGCCGGTGTCGGCGCGCTGGGTCTTCGCCGTGTTCTACGGGCTGGACTGGATCGCCACCGTCCCGCCGACGGTGCGCCTCACCGCCAACGCCTTCGGCGCGGAGCGGGTGGGGGTGATGTTCGGCTGGGTGGTGGCCGCGCACCAGCTCGGCGCCGCGGCGGCCGCCTTCGGCGCGGGGGTGGTGCGCACGGTGGCGGGCGACTACCAGGGCGCGTTCTGGACCTCGGGCGCGCTCTGCCTGCTGGCCGCGGGGATGGCGCTGCGCGTAGGCGCGCCCCGCTCCGCTCCGGCGCCCGCCGCGGTGGCGGCGGCATAGAAACCCCTTCGACGGAGATCACGATGGCGAGCAGCGAAACGGAGGCGCCGGTCCGCACGCGGACCTATTCGTGGGACGACCCGCTGGCGAGTGCCGCCGCCGGCGCGAAGCTGGGCGGGCTGGAGTACCTGCACGCGATGCAGAGCGGCGAGCTCCCGATGCCGCCGATCATGGCGACGCTGGGGATCGGCGGGGCCGAGTTCGAGGAGGGCCGCGCGGTGTTCTGGGTGGACCCGGCCGAGTACCACTACAACCCGATCGGGGTGGTGCACGGCGGGCTGGCCGCCACCCTGTGCGACTCGGCGATGGGGTGCGCGGTCCAGTCCCTGCTCCCGGCGGGGAGCGGGTACACCACGCTGGAGATCAAGGTCAACTTCGTGCGCCCGCTGACGCGCGACACCGGCCGGATCCGGTGCGAGGGGAAGATCGTCCACCTGGGCGGGCGGGTGGCGACCGCCGAGGCGCGGGTGACCGACGCGGCCGGGAAGCTGTACGCGCACGCCACCACCACCTGCATGGTCTTCCGCCCGGAAGGGGCGCAGGGGAACAGGGAGAGGTCCTGATGGTCCGCTACTCGAAGGAGCACAAAGAGGAGACCCGCCGCCGCATCGTGGAAGCCGCGTCCAGGGCGTACCGGCGCGAGGGGATCGGCGGGGTGGGGATCGGCGAGCTGATGGGGGAGATCGGGCTGACCCACGGCGGGTTCTACGCCCACTTCGCCAGCAAGGACGCGCTGGTCGCCGAGGCGTGCGAGCAGGGGACCGCCGAGAGCACGGACCGCATCCTGGCACGCGCGGAGAAGGCGGGAGGGGCGGAGGGGGTGCGGACGCTGATCGATGCCTACGTCAGCGCCCTGCACCGCGACCTCCCCGAGCGTGGGTGCCTGATGCCCGCGCTCGCCGCCGACGTGTCCCGCGGCGCCCCGGAGGTACGCGGCGCCTTCACCCGCACGCTGCGCCGGATGCTGGGGCGGATCGGCCGGCTCCTCCCCGGTGCCGGCTCGCGGGACGACGCTCCCTCCGACGAGGCGCTGGCGCTGCTGTCGGGGATGGTAGGGGCGGTGCTCCTGGCCCGCGCCGTGGACGACCCGGAGCTGAGTGAAAGGATCCTGGCCGCGAACCGGCGCTTCCTGGCGGAGACGTTCGCGGCGGAGTAGCCGCGCGGCTTGACGGACCCCGGCGCGGGGCGCTACCTGGCACGTGTGCCCGGCGGCGCCCCGCGTCCGCCTTTCCGCGTCCAGCCTTCCCAGGAGAGCCAATGTCGAGCAGCGAGCGTGCGTGGGAGCCGATCTTCCCTGGAGACGGCGTGTCCACCGCCCGCGGGGCGTACTCCCCCGCGGTACGGGCCGGCGACCTGGTGTTCGTGTCGGGGCAGGTCCCCCGCGACGCGGCCACCGGCGAGCTGAAGGGCGCCGACGTGGCGGAGCAGACGCGCTACACGCTGGAAAAGCTGGACGGGGTGCTGCGTGCCGTCGGCGGCTCGCTGGACGACGTGGTGTCCGTCACCGCCTACCTGCACGACATCGGCGAGTGGGACGCCTTCAACCGGGTGTACAAAGAGGTTTTCCGCGACCCTTACCCCACCCGCACCACCGTCGGCGCGCAACTGGGGGACGTGCTGGTGGAGATCAGCGCGGTAGCCTACCTGCCGCGCCGGTAAGCCAAAAAGCGAAGGGGGAGCCTCGATCGCGGGGTTCCCTCTTCTGTTCCTTGCATTCACTCGCGGCGCGCCGGTTCTCTCTGCAGCTCGGTGATCGCGCCGATCCGGCTCACTCCCGCTTCCCGCGCGGCATCCACGGCGCTGAGCACGCGGCCGTACGGCGCCCGCTGGTCCGCCTTGAGGTACAGGACGTGGTCCGCCGGCCGGGCGGCGTACGCGGACCGCAGCCGAGTAGAAAGCTCGCCTTCAGACACCGGGAGCAACCTGCCGAAGGCCTGGAGGAAGTACCTCCCCGTCGCGTCGATCCCCAGCGTCACCCGGTCCTCCTTCTCGGGTAGGGCGGTCTTCGCTTTGGGGAGCACGGCCATGCTCGCGATGGCGGGGGTGACCACCATGAAGATGATCAGCAGCACCAGCATCACGTCGATCATCGGTGTCACGTTGATCTCCGCCGTCGGGCCGGTGATGGCGCGGCCTTGCGTCGTACCCATGGGTCACCTCGTGCGTGGGAGTGGTTCGGTGGTGGGACCGACTCCCTGAAGGCAAGCTGGATTCCGAAGGATGAGCGGTAGGGCGAGGCGGCGGAATGGAAACGCACGCAGGTGCTTACCTCCGAATGGTAGCATGGATGCGGGGCGCATACTGTCCAGCTTCCGGGACACGGGTGTCCGAGATGAGCATTCACGTTTCCCGCCGTACTCCGTGGCCGGTACGCGCCCACGGAGTGACGTTGCGATTGGCCCGGGCGTCAATGTCGGCAGCCCCCCCGTTTCCCCCTTGACCATCAGGTGAGTGAGTCCATGCACGCACTTCGCGGAGCTTCCGCCCGGCTCGGTGGGGTATTCCTCCTGGCGCTCCTCACCTCCGCGACGCAGCGGCTGGACGTGAAGCTCACCTTCGAGCCGTTCTGACGGCTCCCTACCCCATCCAAGGAGGATCCCGTGCACCGCTTCCCGCTGCTCTCCCTGGCCTGCGCGCTGGCGCTCGGCACCGCCGCCTGCGCCCCGCGCCACGCGTCCCTTCCCGCGGCCCCCTTCGTGCCCCGCCTGGAGGGAGGGGCGACCTACGACGTCGAGGTCGACAACCGCACGAGCTGCCTGGCCACGGTCTCGCTCCGCTCGGTCGCCGGGCGCGAGGTGTACGTGGGGAGCGTGGCGGCGCACAGTCGGGAAGTCCTTTCCGTGGACGCGGCCCAGGACGCCTACCTCCACGCATGGGCCAGGGACGGCGGGGGAGAGTCGTGCGACTATCAGCCGGCCGCCCCGACGAACCCGGTCCAGGTGCGGGTGCTCCACGCCACCCGGCGGTGATCCTGGCGCGGGGCCGGGCTGGCCCGGGCTCCGCTTCCCGCATAGGTTCGGGGACGCATCGTCCTTCGCCGAACCCGTGACGCTCCCATGCGCTTCCGCTCGCTCCTCCTCCCGCTCGCCGTGCTGGCGGCGTCCTGCACTCCCCCCGCGCCCTCTCCCGCCGAGCTGCGGAAGGTGGAGGGGGAGCTCGCGCGCATCGAGCAGAGCAAGGAATTCACCTCCCCCTCCTCGCTCCGGATCTGGCTGCGGGGGGATTCCGAGCCCTTCACGACGTGGCTCCCGCCCGCGTGGGACGAGGACCTGGCCTCCTCCACCTGCGCCGCGGGCGCGGTGTCGCTCCGGGTGGACCGGAACCGGGAGATCTGGCAGATCTCCTGCCGGGGACGGATGCTCCTGTCGTACGAGCGGAAGGTGAGCCTGATCGGGGACCGCTGGCACATGGGGAGCACGGCGGTGATCGTCACCGGTCTCCTCGCGATCGTCATCACGCTCCTGGTCCTGGCGACCCGGAAGCGCTCCCCCTCGTCCTGACCCGCGTCGGTTCCGGTCTTCTGTTCTGGTGACAGGTGTTCCGGTGAATCGGAGACGAACCGTGCCGTCTGTTCTGGCACTCCTGCCCCCGGTCCTGGGCATCT
>JAFAYN010000019.1 GCA_019240375.1 Gemmatimonadota bacterium | reverse complement strand
CAGCGGTGCCCCACCACGCGCAGTCCCTCGAAGGCGGGGCGGAAGCCGGCCTGCCAGTCGGCCAGCAGCTCGTCGAGGGCGGGGTAGAGCTGCTGCTCGGGCGGGTCCCAGGGCTTGAGGAGGTAGTAGTCGATGTGGGCCTGGTTGATGGCCCGGATCGCCGCGTCGGTGTCGGCGTAGGCGGTGAGGAGGGCGCGCTTCGCCTGGGGGAAGAGCGGGGCGGCCTCTTCCAGCAGGTCCACGCCGGTCATCCGGGGCATGCGCTGGTCCACCAGGAAGAGCGCCACCGGCTCGTTCTTGCGCTTCAGCTCGCGGACGGCGTCGAGTGCAACCGGGCCGCTCTCGGCGCGCACCACCCGATAGCGGTCGCCGTAGTGCTTGCGCAGGTCGCGGGCGATGGCCTGGAGGACCTCGGGGTCGTCGTCCACCGCGAGCATGACCGGTTTCGCCATCGCGTTTTCTCTTGTCGTGCGTGGAGTGGGGCCGGGTGGTTGATGGATGAAGTATAAGCTGGTGGGGTGTGGAAGTCTTGTACCACGTTACGCGGGGGGATCTGCTCGTGGTGGCGGGCCGCTCCAGAGCCCGGCGGTACTGCTGCCGGTCTCTTCCGCGGGGCCGGTGAGCCTGCCGGTACTACTGGCAGTCTCCCCGTCCGCTACGGGAGCCCACGATACTGCCGTGGTCTCCCTCGCAACAGAATCTGGGAACGGCGGGGAACGGCAACAACGACGCGGGGTGGGCATTCGCGCGAGCGCCGGATGGGGGCGTACGGCTCCCACGGCCGCATTACCACTCCACACAACCGTCTTCGTCGCATCAACTTACGAAATCGGCGACCGTGAGTCGGCGGGGAGGCCGCCCCGGTGTCGATGCGCTTTCCATCGCGTGCACGATCCGCTCCGCGGCTCGGCCGTCCCATCCCGCCGGGCAGCGGGACCCGGGCTCCGCCCTTCCCGCGGCGAGCGCTTCCCGGAACGCGCCGTACACCCCCGACGGAGTGAGGGGGAAGGGCGCCAGCCGGTTGGTGCCGTGGGTGATCGTCACCGGGCGCTCGGTCCGCTCGCGCAGCGTCACGCAGGGGACGCCCAGCGCCGTCGTCTCCTCCTGCAGCCCGCCGGAATCGGTGAGCACCACGGCGGCGCCGTCGGTCAGGGAAAGCATGTCTCGGTAGCCCAGCGGCTCCAGCACGCACAGCCTTGCCAGGTGGGCGTGCAGCCCGGCGGCCTCCGCTCGCCGGCGGGTGCGTGGATGCACGGGAAAGACCACCGGCATCTCCTCGGCGACGGCGGCGAGCGCCTCCAGCACGTTTTCCAGCGCGGCGGGGTCGTCCACGTTGGAGGGGCGGTGCAGGGTGACCAGGGCGTAGCGCCCCCGCTCCACCCCCAGCCGCCCCGGCACGTCCGCGGCGCGCGCCCGGGAGAGCTGTGCGAACAGCGTGTCGATCATCACGTTCCCGACGAAGGCCACCCGGTTGGCGGGGATCCCCTCGGCCAGCAGGTTGGGGAGCGCGTCGGGGCCGGGGGTGAGGAGGAGGTCGGAAAGGCGGTCGGTCAGCACCCGGTTCACCTCCTCGGGCATCCGCCAGTCATGGCTGCGCAGCCCGGCCTCCACGTGCGCCGTCCGGCACCCGGTCTCCTCCTTCAGCTTGGCGGCCACCAGCGCGCACGCCAGGGTGGAGTTGACGTCGCCCACCACCACCAGCCAGTCCGGGCGCGTCGCCAGCAGCACCGGCTCGAACGCTTCCATGATCCGCGCCGTCTGCGACGCGTGCGACGCCGATCCCACCCCCAGATGGAAGTCGGGCGGGGGGATGGACAGGTCGGCGAAGAAGGCGTCCGACATCGCGGCGTCGTAGTGCTGGCCGGTGTGGAGCAGGAGCGCCTCCCACCCCGCGCCCCGAAGCGCGGCGAGCACCGGGGCCACCTTCATGAAGTTGGGGCGGGCGCCCACCACGACCAGCGCCCGCATCAGCCCGCCGCTCCGGCGCTCTCGCCGAGCCACCACATCATCTCTTTACTCAAGCCTGTCCCTTCTTCGGCCTCTTCCCCGCCTGCACGATCTGCTCGCTCAATTGCCGCTCCAGCAGGTCCTTGTCCAGCGGCTGCAGCATCCTCCCCAGCTCGTCCTCCACCCCCAGCGGAAAACCGAGCCGCGAATACAGGCCGGCCACCAGCTGCAGGATCTTGGTGGTTTCCGCCTCCACGCTCAGCTCCACCGCCAGCGTCACCTCCTCGCGCAGCTCGGCGATGGCGGATTCGCGGTTCTGGGAGACCAGCACGAAGATGGAAAGGAAGATCGCCTCCAGCGAGACGATCATGGTGAGCAGGCCGAAGGGGAAGGGGTCGAACTTCGCCAGGCCGAAGGCGCCCACGTTCCACAGGATCCACCCGCCGAACCAGGCCAGGTGCCCCACCAGGCAGGGGGTGGAGCTGGCGAGGCGGATCAATGCGTCCGCGGCTCGCTCCGTCGGGGTGCGGCTGGCGACGTACTTGGCCTTGACCGCCTCCATCTTGCGATCGGCCAGGTCCCTGCGTGCGCGGCGCTCGCGCTGCGTCCCGGCGCTGGGGTCCAGCAGCTGTTCCGTCGGCAGGGCGTCGTCCATGGGAACCCGGTTGGCTGGTGGGAGCGGGAGCCGGGAGCCTTCGCGTGAGGGCTCCCGGCTCCGGTGTGGGACGAATCGTGCCAGCCCGCCCGGAAGGCGCTAACGGGGAAAGGCTTCCTTCACCCCACCGTCCACCGGGATCATGCACCCCGTGGTGCGCGAGGAGCGGTCGCCGGCCAGGAAAAGGACCGCCTCCGCCACGTCCTCGCCGCGCACCTCCACCCCCAACAGGTTGCGCGTGCGGTAGAAGTCCTCCACCCGCTCCGGGTCGATCCCGTGCGCGCGGGCGCGCCGCTCGCGGATCTCCGGCGACCAGAGGCGGCTGTCCCCGAACACCGCGTCGGGGTTCACCATGTTGACCCGCACCCCGATCTCGCCCCCCTCCAGCGCCGCTACCCTCGCGAGCTGCGCCTCGGCGGCCTTGGAGGCGCTGTAGGCGCCGAAGTCCCGCCCCGGCGCGGTCACGTTCTTGGTGGCGACGAACACCAGGCTCCCCCCCGTCCCCTGCCGGCGGAAGAGGCGCAGCGCGGCGCGGGTGACCAGGAAGTGGCCGGTGGCGTTCACCGCCAGGCTCCGCTCCCAGTCTTCCAGCTCCAGCTCCTCGATGGGGGCGCAGTGCGCGATCCCGGCGTTGGACACCACCACGTCCACCCCGCCGTACTCCAGGCACGCCGCCTCCACCGCGCCCTCCACCTCCTCCGCGCGCGTCACGTCCAGCGGACAGGCCAGGGCGCTCCCCTCGCCCTGCGCCGCGTGGATCAGCACCCCGGTCGCCTCCGCGCCCGCCAAGTCGCGGTCGGTGGCCACCACCTGCGCGCCCGCCGCCGCCAGTCGCAGCGCCACCGCCCGCCCGATCCCGCTCGCCGCGCCGGTGACCAGTACCACCCGCCGCGCCAGCTCCCGCTCGGGCGGGGCGAGCGTCAGCTTGTACAGCTCCAGCGGCCAGTATTCCGCCCGGAACCCTTCCTCCTCGGGCAGGGAGCGGTACTCGGAGATGCTTTCCGCGCCCGCGATGATCCCGATGGTGTGCAGGTAGATGTCGCGCGCCAGGTCGGCGGCCTTCGGGTCGCGGCCCACCGTCCACATCCCGATCCCCGGCACCAGCACCACCCGCGGCGCCGCTTCCAGCTCCGGCTCGTCCGTGCGCCAGCGCTCCACGTACGCCCGGTAGTCGGCGCTCCAGCGCTCCAGCGCCACACGGAAGGCCGCGGCGATCCCCTCCACGTCGGCCGGGTCGTGCACCTCGGTCCAGAGCGGGTGGATCTTCGTCGTCAGGATGTGGTCCGGGGTCGCGGCGCCCGCGGCCGAGGCGCGCCGGCCGTGCTCCGACCCCACGAACTCCAGCACCTCCGGCGCGTCGGTGTAGCGGGCGATCACCCTTCGCTCGCCGCTCAGCGCGCCGCGGATCACCGGCGCCAGCGCCGCGGCCACCTTGCGGCGCGCCCGCGGGTCCAGGCGAAGCCGCGGGTCGCTCACGAACACGCGCGGGTTCCCCTCGCGCGCCAGGTACTCGCGCGCCTCCGCCACCAGCGCCAGGTGCCGCTCGTACGCCTCTTCCGGGGTGGCGCCCCAGGTCACCAGCCCGTGGTTGAGGAGCACCAGCCCGCGCGCCTCCGGGGCGGCGCGGACCGCCTCGCCCACCTCGCGCGACAGGAGGAATCCCGGGCGGCGGTAGGGGACGCGCAGCACCGCCTCGCCGAACACCTCGTCCAGCACGGCGTGCGGGTCGCGGGTGTTGATCAGCGACAGGAGGGCGTCGGCGTGGCTGTGGAAGACGCTCCCGTCGGGGATGAAGGCGTGCAGCAGCGTCTCGATGGAGGAGCGCGGGGCGCCGGGGTCGGTCAGGCAGCGCGCCAGGTACGCGACCATCTCCTCGTCGCTCATCTCCGCCCGCTCGAAGAGGGGGAGCACGTCGTCCATGCGCACGCCGGAGAAGTCGGCTCGCTTCGCGGTGCGCAGGTCGGAGCCGCTCCCCTTCACCCGCAGTACGCGGACCGGGCGCCCGGCCACGTCCGCCTCGTCGGTCTTCACGGAGGTGTTCCCGCCGCCGCGCAGCACCAGCGACGGGTCGGCGCCGAGCAGGCGCGACCAGTGTACCAGCGCGTCGAGCGGATCGGCGGAGGGGGAGGCGAGGCCCGGGACCGGGACGGCGGCGGAAGCTTGCACGGAGCTCATGGACGGGAAGCGGGACGAGTGGATGGGGAAGGGGAAGCTACACCGCAGCGCCCACGCGGGCGACCTCCACGGCGGGGAGCGCCGCCCCGGGGCGGAGGATCCCGTGCGGGGTGATGATCCCGGTGACGAAGCGCGCGGGGGTCAGGTCGAAGGCCGGGTTCACGGCGGGCGAGTCGGGCGAGGTGACGCGCACCCGGCGCAGCGTCCCGTGCTCGTCGATCCCGGTCTGGTAGTGCACCTCGTCCTCGGAGCGCTCCTCGATGGGGATCCCCGCACCGGTCGGCATGCGCGGGTCGAAGGTGGAGTCCGGCGCGGCCACGTAGAAGGGGATCCCGAACTCGCGGGCGCAGATCGCCTTTTCCAGCGTCCCCAGCTTGTTGACCACGTCGCCGT